>RECD01000205.1 GCA_007694185.1 Planctomycetaceae bacterium | reverse complement strand
AGGGCGACACATACTTGCCGGTGGCGTAAGCCACCGGAACCAGAAAAATATAATCACAAAGCCCGGAGGGCGACACATCTTCGTCGCAGCGCCGAAAAATCTTGGCACCCAAACAACTTGAGCACCGCAAGAGGCTCCATCTTGTGCAAATCGAACGCGCAGAACGACACCGCCTTCGGACGACTTGCCAGATTAAACCGAAACAATCCTGTTGAGGTACTTACCCGTTGCATCGGAAGGCGAGTGATGAATTCCTACTGACCCATCCGATCCAGTTCGACCGGTACCTGCCGCGACGGAATCACACGGTCGCGCCAACAATTTCCCCTTGAAGCCGGGGAGTCATTGATCGGCGGTCCCGATACCCCATCCGAGAACATTAAGCATCGTGCGGAAAATAGCTATCGGTGCTTTTCCAATCCGCTGGGTACGGCCACCGTCTGGCGACGGTAGCTACGCTCGCCAGAGCGTGGAAGTGGCGACAGATATTTCCCGCGCGATGCTGAGTGGCGATGCGGCGGTTACTTCGACAACGGTGGGTCGTTGGCCAAGTCTAGCGACAACGATCCATCATCGATCACCGCCTGTGTCCTGGGTTTCCGGACTCGGGTCCTCGAGAAAGCTGAAATCCGGCCGCTGGTGACCACCAGCGGCCGACGAGGTATTGGGGCGGGATTCATCAACTCGCATTGGCACAGACCAACGTTTGGCATTGGCGGCCAGCAGGATGGCGGCCAGTGAAATCAAAAAGACGGCGGCGATATGGCCGTGCGTTACAGCGGTCTCGGAAGTGTTCCCGAATGCTTGGCTCGCCATCATCACGCCTAACAATGTGGCGAACACGACAAACGGTAACAGCACCATGCAGAGTCCCACGCGGCGTGCCGCAACGCCAACCATTTGGCGGCGTTGTGAGACTTTCAACGAGCCCTTCAAAATCACGACGATGCCGCCGACAAACGAAGCCAGCAGGATTGCCCATATCAGCATTGCGAGAAACCACTTTGAGTCAGGCGTGAGTATAAGTGTAAATGTGCTCGCAATCGCCCTGTTGGCGGCAGACGTCCGCCCAGCGAAGCTTGCTTTTTGGAAGCGGGCGATGTCGTGTTTTGACGTTGGAAATGCCTCGGCATTCGTTCGACACTTTGACGCGATGTGTGATGGTCATTGCTTGGTGTCGGTTTGCAGGTTGTTGCAAATCCCTTCTATTTTTTTAATCACCTTGGTGCAGAATCCGAATTTGATCGGCCCCCAGGCGGTTTGGCTGTTGTAGTTCGCTCCCGATTCGGGATCAACGAAGTGAATGGCCTGCATGATGATGGGCCGTAACGCGGTTTTGTCGACTTTGTGCTTTGCCTTGTGTGGTTCCCATTCCGCGGTCGGCCCGTAGTGCAGCAGGAACAGACCCTTTTCGGCAATCAGGGGGAGGGAAAATACGATTTGCCTGACCTTGGTTTTTACATAGGAGTTTCCATGGTCGCCTTGGGGGACCTCGGCGTATGGCACGGCGGCAAAGATGTAGGCGCCCTTGCGGTAGAACCTCCAAGTGTCCGGAACATTCTTGGTGATCCGTTTGCGGTAGTCATGCGGAACGAGCAACGAGTCGAGGCGATCGAGAAATTCCGGCGGTTTCATATTTGCAGTTCTGCCTGTCGAATGAAATGGGATGTGCTGATTCGGCATGGGGCTTGTGCCGCGGATTGTACCGCCGAACGTGGCGCGTCGCCAGCATTTTCGGGGTGCCGGGGCAACGAATTCGGCTTGGCGGGGAACCGAGGATTTCGGTCGCTGGTTATGGCTGTTCGGACGTTGCCGGCGCCGGACCGATGTGTCGCGCTCCGGGCTTTGTCTTTTTTTTCTTGAGTCCGGTGGCTTACGCCACCGGCAAGTATGTGTCGCCCTCCGGGCGATGAAGGGATTGTGAAATGCCGGCGATGGCACAGGCTTTTAGCCTCCTCGCTTTGTGTGGTTTTTTCTTTGGTTTCAGTGGCTTACGCCACCGGCAAGTATGTGTCGCGTTCCGGGTTCCATACTTCGGGCTGTGAAGGAATTTTATGGTACCGGCTGTGAAACAGGCTTTCAGGCTGTTTTTGATCCCTTTGGCCATCAACAGTTTTCTTACCGGCTGGAAGGCTATGGCACTGTTGGATGTCGCACCGCCTGCCGTGTCTTCGTCTGTTTTTTTGAATGTCGGACGGTTGTCCATTTTTTTTGGTTTGAATTCGGCTCACAGGTGACCTGTGCCGCTGGGGGCGGAACGGCGGTGGCCGATGGATTATGCTGGGAGACTGGGCGGTTTGGCTGAAGTTCGGTGTCCCGATTTTGCTGGGTGGTAGCGATGAGTGGTGTTTGCGGGCGGTTGATTTCCGGGTTTTTGTTGTTGTTGGTTACCGGGCTGGTCGGCTGGGGGGCGCCCTCGGCGGCGGCGGATTCGGCTTCGGAAGCGGGCTTGGTCGAGTCCGTGACGCTGTCGGTCGCCGGCTTGGAAGATCCGGTCGAGGTTCGGATCGACCGCTGGGGCGTGCCGCACATTTATGCCGAGTCGGAAGCCGACCTGTTTTTTGCGCAAGGGTATTACGTCGCTCACGAGCGGCTGTTTCAGCTCGAGTTGTGGCGACGGCGGGCGACCGGGACGGCGGCCGAAATCTTGGGAGAACGCGAAGTCGACGCGGACGTCGGCGCGCGGCTGATGCGGTATCGCGGTGACGCCGAACGTGAATGGGCGCACTACCACCCTCGCGGGAAGGAGATCCTGAATAGCTTCGTACGCGGGATCAACGCTCGGGTCGATGAGGTGTTGGCGGACGCCGATCTGTTGCCGCTGGAGTTCCGGATGATCGGGGCGCTGCCGGGGCACTGGACGCCGGAGGTGGTCGTTTCACGGCATCAGGGTTTGGTTCGCAATGTCACGGAAGAATTGGGGCTGGGGCGTGCCGTCGCGGAAGCGGGACCGGAAGCGGTCGGAGATTGGGTGTGGTTTCACCCGGGGCGTCCTGATCTGACGCTCGATCCTGTCATCGACGGGGAGGGGCTTAAGGCAGATATTTTGAAACTTTATCGAGCGGCTCGGGCGCCGATCCGGTTTCGGCCGGCGGACGTGTTGGACGAGTTTCGTAAACCGGCGGAGTCGACGAGTGCGGTGGTCTCGGTGGGCGAGCCTGATGGGCGTGAGCTTGCTGAGACGTCCGGTTTCGGGGAGGCGGACGGGCGGATCGATTGGCAGAGCATCGGCAGCAACAACTGGGTGGTCGGGCCGGAGCGGACGCTCGACGGGTCGACCTTCATGGCCAATGACCCGCACCGGGTTTTGCAAGCGCCGTCGCTGCGGTATTTCGTCCACCTCGTCGCACCGGGTTGGGACGTGATCGGCGGGGGGGAGCCGGCGTTGCCCGGGGTTTCGATCGGGCACAACCGGCATGGCGCGTGGGGATTGACGATTTTCGCGATCGATTCGGAGGACTTGTACGTTTACCAGACGGCCCCGTCGGATCCCAACCGGTATCGGTACGGCGACGGCTGGGAGTCGATGCGGGTTGAAACCGAGCGGTTTGTGGTCAAGGGCGAGGCCGAGCCGCGGGTGATCGATTTGAAGTTCACCCGGCATGGGCCGGTGTTGCACGAAGACCCGGAACGGGGAGTTGCTTACGCGTTGCGGGCGGCTTGGTTGGAAACGGGCGGGGCGCCTTATTTGGCCAGTTTGCGGATGGATCAGGCGGAGAGTTGGGAGGAGTTTCGGGAGGCCTGTTCGTTCAGCCACATTCCGGGCGAGAACATGGTTTGGGCTGACACCGCCGGAAACATCGGGTGGCAAGCGGTCGGGATCGCGCCGCGGCGACCGAATTGGGACGGGTTGGTCCCGGTGCCGGGGGACGGGCGATTCGAGTGGGACGGTTACCTGCCGATCCGTCAATTGCCGAACCTGGCCAACCCAAGCAAGGGTTTTTGGAACACGTCAAACGAGGCACTCGTTCCGCGGGGGTATCCCCATCGCCGGAGTGTCGGTTGGACCTGGGCCGATCCGTTTCGGGGGGCTCGGGTTCAGGAGGTGCTCGGTTCGGGCAGGAAGCTCGACATGGGCGACATGATGAGGTTGCAGCAGGACGAGTTGTCCTTGCCGGCGCGGAGTTTGGTTCCTTTGTTGCCCGCGGGCGAGTTCAGTAGCGATCGGGTGCGGCAGGCGGCGTTTCGATTGAGGTCGTGGGATTTTGTGCTGAAGGCCGAATCGGTAACGGCCGGGATTTATGTCGCTTGGCAACGGCAGGTGCGGGACGCGGTCACGGAATTGTTGGTCCCGGAGGGGCTGCGGCCGCAGATCGGCGAGTTGTCGATGAAGCGGGTCATCGATCGGTTGCACGCGCCGGATGGGCGGTTCGGGGATGACCCGATCGCGGGGCGGGACGCGTTGTTGGTCGGGGCATTTGAGCGGGCGGTGGCGGAATTGACGGAGCGGTTTGGGCCGCGGATTCTTCGTTGGCGGTATGGCCAGGAAGGGTACAAGCATGCGTTGATCCGGCATCCGTTGAGCGATGCGGTCAACGAGGAGTACCGCAAGCGGCTCGATGTCGGCCCGGTGGCTCGTGGCGGCGACGGTTTCACGGTCAACAACACGGGCGGGGCGGACAACCAGCCGACCGGGGCGTCGTTCCGGGTGATTTTGAACACGTCTCGGTGGGACGAATCGGTGGCGACGAGCAGTCCTGGGCAGGGCGGCGACCCGGAGGGGCCGCATTACCGCGACCTGTTCGAAATGTGGGGGACGGGAAGCTACTTTCCGCTGCTCTACAGCCGCCCGCGGGTGGAAGGGGTGACGCGGCAGCGGTGGGAGATGCGGCCGGAGCAGGATCGCTGACGTCGGCGTGTCGCTGGCGGCGGATAGCCCTGCCCAATTGTGAACCGTGGCCGTAGACTGCGGTGAATGCACCCTCTTCGCCAGCTGTGGGAGATCGCCCGATGCCGGATTTGTCCGACGATTCGTTGATCGAAACCATCCGTTTGTACCGCGAAACGCTGTTGGCGATCCGCAAGCTTTACGTCGAGAGCGGGAAGCTGATCCGCGGTTCGTACGGCTGGTTGAACGGCGGGGACGATCCGGAGGCGGCTTCGCTGGCTGACCAGATGGATGAATTGCACCAGGGATTGGTGATGAAGATTTATGGGGCGGCGATCCCGAGCTTGCAGGCGGAAGAGATGCCGAGGCGGCAGCTCGGCCGCGCGACGTTGGAGCACATCTGGGGCACGACCGTGATGGGAAGTCGGCTCCGGGAAGCCGTTCAGTGGCTGACCGAAGAGAGCGAAAAGCTCCGTTGGCAGGACTTGGTGCTTCCGTTTGCAAAGATCCCGCCGCTGCGGGACAAATGGGGCGAGTTGGAATCGCTGATCGTCCGTGCCGCGACGTTGATCGCCACGGCGGATGGGCACCAGAGTGCCGACGACAATGACTTGTTGTCGGCCATGCGGGAGCAGTTGGATCGGATCGGCGATCGCACGCCGGATCGGTTTGTGTCTGGGACACGCTCGTCGCGAGAAGCACTCGTCTGGTTGCGAGAGGAAGCGGAACGGTTGAGGCGTGGCACGGCGGTCGGTCCGAACGGGGGCGACGCGAAGTCTGGCGACGCGTTGTTGGGGGACGCGGGATCGACGGCAGAAGCGAGTGACCCACGGAAGGGCGACTTTGGCGGCACGCCGGTTGCGACGCCCGTCCGATCGGGGGCTGGTCCGAGCCCTTCGCGGGGAACGGATGCAGGCGGAGGAGACGGGAAGGACGAGGAGGCGGATACTCGCACGCCGGAGGAGCGGTTAGCGGATGCGAAACGGAAGCTTGACGAGTTGGTCGGGTTGAAATCGATCAAGGAGTCGGTCGAGACGTTGACCAATTTTTTGGCGATGGAGCGGCGGCGGGCGGAGGAAGGGTTGCCGACGACGCAGCCGAGTCTGCACATGGCGTTCGTCGGTAACCCGGGGACGGGGAAGACGAGCGTGGCGCGGATCGTTGCCGAAATCTATGGGGCGTTGGGGATCTTACAACAGGGGCATTTGGTCGAAACCGATCGGACCGGGTTGGTCGCCGAGTATGCCGGCCAGACCGGTCCCAAGACGAACGCGAAGATCGACGAGGCGTTGGACGGTGTGCTGTTCATCGACGAGGCTTACACGCTGATCGACGAAAGCGGGCAGGACCAATACGGACGGGAAGCGGTCCAAACGTTGCTCAAACGGATGGAGGACCAGCGGGATCGGTTGGTCGTGATCTTGGCCGGTTACACCGACGAGATGCGGAAGATGATCCGCAGCAACCCGGGGCTGAGTTCCCGCGTCGGGACGACGATGGAGTTCGAAGATTACTCGCCTGAGGAGTTGTGCCGGATTTTTGGGTTGATCGCCGGCAAGGCGAAGTACGAATTGCCGACCGAATCGCGACGGCGGCTGTTGCACGGGTTCACGTTTTTGTACGCGACGCGTGATCGGCATTTCGGAAACGGGCGGGCGGCGCGGAACAGTTTCGAACGGAGTGTGAAGCGGTTGGCGAATCGTCTTTCGGGTTTGAAAGAGATCAACCGCGGGCTGTTGACGACGCTCGAGCCGGAAGACATCGAAGTCGCCGACGTCACGCCGGCATTCTTGGAAAACTTGGCTGCGGAAACGATGCGGGTGCGGATCACTTGTCCGGCTACTGGCAAGCCGATGATCATCGACGACCGGATGCTCGGGACCGAAATCCGCTCGGAACACTGCGACCAAACGTTTTTCGCCGATTGGGGCTCACCGGTGTTGGTCACGGAAGGGGAGGCAGAAGGCTCGGCGGACGCGGGAAACGGCGAGGCAAAGCCAGATGTTATCGCGGGTGACTCGGATGCGGATGTTGCGCCGAAGGGTTAGCTCGAAGTTGGTAAGGATCGTGCGGTTCAGGCGATTCGCCGGGGCCGGTTCCCTTGGGTGATGCCGTTCTTCATCCTTTGTAGGGAGTCGGCGGTCGCGGCGATCGAATCGTCGTGGGTGATCATCAGGATCGTTAGCCCGTCGTCGCGGTTGAGCCCGCGGAGCAATTTCAGAATTTCCAGGCCGGTTTCGGCGTCGAGGTTGCCGGTCGGTTCGTCGGCCAGCAGCAACGAGGGAGCGTTCATCAGCGACCGGGCGATCGCGGTCCGTTGCATTTCGCCGCCGCTCAGTTCGCGTGGTTTGTGGGTGGCGCGGTGCAACAGGCCGACGCGATCGAGCATCGCTTCGGCGCGGAGTCGGGCCTGTTTGCGGGTTTTGAAGTAGGCCCAAGTCGACTTGCCGATCATCATCGGGGCGAGCACATTCTCGACCGCCGACAGCTCGGGCAGCAGGTGATAAAACTGGAAGATCACCCCGATGTCGCGATTGCGGTAGGCATCGCGCTCGGCACGGGAGGCGTTGTCGATGCGGCGTCCGTTGAAGCGGATTTCGCCGGAATCGGGGGTATCGAGTGTTGCCAGCAGGTGCATCAGCGTGCTTTTGCCGCTGCCGCTGCGGCCGACCATCGCGGTGATCTGGCCGGTCGCGACCTCCAGATCGACGCCGCGGAGCACCGGGACTTCGAGGCTGTCTTTCTGGTAGCTCTTGTAGATCCCGTGGGCCTGGAGCACCGGTGGAGGTTCGATCACGGCTGAGGTCTGGGGTCGAAGGTTCGGGTCGAAAGCGGCGGGCAAAAAGTAGGGCAAAAACTCGCCCGCTGCGGTCATTCGAAACGGAGGGCTTGGACTGGGTTCATGCGAGCGGCCCGCAAGGCCGGCAGGACGCTGGCGGTCGTCGCGATCAGGATCGATCCGGTGACGACCCAGACGACGGTCAGCGGGTGGACGATCGTGGGGATCGAATTGAAGTAATAGACGGTCGGGTCGAAGACTTCTTGTCCGGTGATCCGTTCGATCACGGCGGCGATCGAGTTGATGTGGCGGACGAACAGCAGGCCGCCGACGGTACCGACGCCGCTGCCGACGACGCCCAACAGCACGCCGTAGCTGAGGAAAATGCTCATCACGCCGCTGCCGGAGGCGCCGAGGGCTTTGAGTGTGCCGATGTCGCGGGTCTTTTCGACGACGATCATGAAGAAGGTCGCCAGGATGCCGAAGCCGGCGACGGCGATGATCAAGAACAGGAGGATATTCAGGATCGTCGTTTCCAGGCGGACGGCGGCCAGCAGCGGTCCTTGCATGTCGCGCCAGGTTTGAATGTTGAAAGCGTAGACGTCGGGCGGGTAGCGTTTGCGGAGGGCGTCGCGGGCGGCGTTCAGGTCGGCGCCGGGGACCAACTTCAATTGCACCGTTGTGACGCTCCGCGTGTTGCTGATCGGGTCGATCATCCCGCGGAATTCTTGCAGTTGATCCAAACGCACGAAGGCGAAGGTGCTGTCGTATTCGCTCATCCCCGATTCGTACAGGTCGATCACCGTGAACTTCTGGTTGACGACTTTGGCGTTTTCAGACGCGTTGGGGAACATCATCCGGACGTCATCGCCGGGGCGGCAGTAGTAATGGTCGTTGACATTGCCGTCAGCATCGCGGAGGCGGGAACTGCACGTGGCGATCCCCAAAACGATGCCGGGGAATTGGTCGGTCGCCATGTCGAAGGTCTGCCGCGGGGTTCCGCCGTCGCCACCGGCGAACAGGTCGGCTGAGTAATCGAGCGACATGCTGGGGCCTTGATCCGCACCGGCGCCGGGGGACGGGGCTGCCGCGGGGTCGTCTTCGAGATCGTCGTCGACTTGCCGTGACGGCGGTTGGGGCAAGCCGGCTTGGAGGCGTGATTTGCGAAGGGTGCGATCGACCCGTTGTCGTTCTTCGTCCAGTAACCGGTCGTATTCCGCCCGTTGGCGGCGATATTTCCAGCCTGCCGCTGGGAAATTCTCGCGTTCGGGGGCGTACCCCGATTCGCGAAGGTCGAAACTGACTTGGGACTGGTTTTCGGGGTGCAGCAGGTATTTACCGAACTGGCTGACGCGGTCGTAGGTTTCCGCGTCGATCCCGACCAAGTTGACGTGGCGGGTGATCAGTTGGCCGTTGAAATCGATCCCTAGCATCGCCGGCACATGGACGCTGACCGACGCCCCTTCGACGCGGTCACCCAGCACATCTCGCATCTCTTGCAGGCGGGTTTCGGGATCGGGCATCCCGCCGCTGGCGTGGCATTCGATCAGGATGTCGGACGCCAGCCCGTGCAGGCGGTCATGCATTTCGGCGGCGAACCCCGCCATCACGCTGTTGACCACGATCAGCGTCGCGACCCCCAACATCACGCTGACGATGGACGCCAGGGCGATGTAGCGGGTGCGGAGGTAACGGAAGCAGAGCAACCAGCGGTACATGGCCGTTCCTTCGGCGTAGCGAATCCTCGGTGGGACGATTGACGAATCGTCCGTGGGAAGATTAGAGGAGAGCGACCGCGGGCGTAAAGGTGGAAATCAGCTATCGACGCAGGTTTCCAGAAACCGGGCTAGGCGATGGAAGTCGCTGCCGGATTCGATGAACCGCACCTTGGTCACCAGAGTTTGTGGGTCGACCAGCTCTTCGAACGGCACGTAACGCAGGTTGAACTGGCCGCTGACCGAGACCATCACGCCGTTGAGTTTCTGTTCGACCAGGGCCCGGTAGGCGCCGACGCCGAGCGACGAGCCGAGGATCACGTCGAAAGCTTGGGGCGGGGCGCAGCGGGCTTCGTAGCCCATTTGGATCCCGTTGATCTTGCGACTGCGGCCGGTCCGTTCGGTGTAGCGTCGGCCGAGCAGGTCGGAGATGCGGGCGGCGAGGTTGATCGCGGAGATGTTGATGTGGCCGTGGTCGTCCCGTTCGACGCCTTCGATCACCTTGTTGGGCATGAAGTTTGCCAAACCTTCGGCGATCACGATCGTGCCGTATTCGCGGCCTTCGCGTTCGCGGGCGAGCATCATGTCGACCATCCGATCGATCACGCGGTCGATCGCCATCACCTTGCGGGTTTCGCCCGTCTCGGCGTTGACGACTTCGGTCTCCGCCAGTGTCCCGGTGATGTCCTCGACGCTCAATACCATACTGGCTTCGCCGGCGATGGCCGCGCCGTAAGCGAGCCATCCGGCGCTGCGGCCCATCGCCTCGCAGACGAAATAAGCCCGTCCTGCGGAGGCGTCGAAGTTGAGGTTGCGGATCTCTTCGGCCAACGTTTCGACGGCGGTGAAGTAGCCGAACGTGAAGTCGATGCCCGTGTAATCGTTGTCGATCGTCTTGGGCAAGTGGATCACGGGGAACCGCCGGGCACCGGCGGGGAGTTGGTCTTGGAACAGCTTCAATTTGTTCGCGGTCTTCAGCGTGTCATCGCCACCGATCGAAATCAACGCGTCGACTTCGAGCGAACAGAGTCCTTCGTAAACACGGCGGAGCGGCGCGACCAATTCGGGGTTACTGAGGTGTTCCGGGCTGCTGATGTGCTTGCCGGGATTGGTCCGAGCGGTGCCGATCATGATCCCGCGGCTGGTGCGGGAATGGGTCAGCAATTCGTTGGTGAAGCGGATGTAATCGCTCCCTTCCTTCAGCGGCCCGGCGGCGCTGTATTCGGCCAATCGGCTGTAGCCGTGCTTGATCCCGAAAACCTGCGCGCCCTCTTCCAGGAACGAATAGGCCGCGGTGCTGATCACGGCGTTGGCGCCGGGGGCGGGCCCGCCGGCGAACAGGATCGCGACGCGTTTGATGTCCAGATTGTGATGGCTGCTCATGCTCTTATTTCCTGAAGGGGTGACGTGGGGTGTCAAACCGTTTGTCGGATGGTTGGGTCAGGCCTTGCGCCCGGATCGGACTCAAACGCCGGAAAGCTCGCGGTCGACAAACTTGGTGTCGCAATCGCCGGCGATGAACGTGGGGTGGGTCAGCACCCGTTGGTGAAAACTGGCCGTGGTGCAGATGCCTTCGACTTGCAATTCACGCAAGGCCCGCAGCATCGTTTCGATCGCTTCGCCGCGAGTCGGGCGGTGAACGATCAACTTGCCGATCATCGAGTCGTAATAAGCGGGGACGGTGTAGCCGGTGTAGACGTGGGAATCGAACCGGACACCGAGGCCGCCGGGGGCGAAAAACCCTGTGATTTTGCCCGGGTTGGGTTGGAAGTTGCGGTCGGGGTTTTCGGCGTTGATTCGGCATTCCATCGCCGCGCCGACGCACGGGATCTGGTCTTGGGTCCGCGACAGCGGTTGACCGGAGGCGATCCGGATCTGTTCCTTGATCAGGTCGACGCCGGTGATCATTTCGGTCACGGGGTGTTCGACTTGGATCCGCGCGTTGACTTCGATGAAGTAAAAACCGCCCTCTTCATCGACGATGAATTCGACCGTCCCCGCGTTCGTGTAGCCGGCCCCGCGGATCATCTTCACGGCGGCTTCGCAGATCGCTTTGCGTCGTTCGGGAGGCAGCGTGGGGCTGGGGGCTTCTTCGATCAGCTTTTGATGGCGGCGTTGGACGCTGCAATCGCGTTCGTGGAAGTGGCAGACGCTGCCGTGCAGGTCGGCGACGACTTGGACTTCGATGTGCCGGGGGCGCTGCAGGTATTTTTCCAGGTAGACGCCGCCGTTGCCGAAGGCCGCGGTCGCCTCGTTGCGGGCTTGGGCGAGGGCCGCCGCGAGCACCGCCGGTTCCGTCGCGACCCGCATCCCCTTGCCGCCACCGCCGGCGGTGGCCTTGATCAGCACCGGATAACCGATCTCTTCGGCCACCCGCAACGCTTCCGCGTCGTCTTCGATCAGCCCGTCGCTGCCGGGGACGACCGGAACGTCCGACGCGATCGCGATCGAGCGGGCGGTGTTTTTGTCACCCAGCTTTTCCATCGCCTCGGGGGTGGGGCCGATGAAATCGATCTCGCAACTGCGGCAGACTTCGTTGAAATGGGCGTTTTCGGAGAGAAATCCGTAGCCGGGATGGATCGCGTCGACGGCACCGACTTCGGCGGCGCTGATGATGCGATCGATCTTCAGGTAGCTGTCGGCGCTGCGAGCCGGACCGATGCAGAAGGCTTGATCGGCCAGTTTCACGTGCATCGATTCGGCATCCGCCTGGCTGTAAACGGCCACCGTCTCGATGCCCATCTCGCGACAAGCCCGGATGATCCGCAGCGCGATCTCTCCGCGGTTCGCGATCAGTATTCGGTTGTACATCTTACGCGTCGTCGACGAATTTTGGGTGCTTTGGACGGTCAGCGACGGGCAGCCGCCGGCCGGCGAGAACGAATTTTCGGGGGTGGCTTTCGAGGCGAAGTGCTTTCGGGCCGCCGGATCAAACCGACGTGTCAACCTTGAACAGCGGCCGATCGAAATCGACGGCCTGTTGATCGTCGGCCAGGACGGCAACGATTTGGCCGCTGACTTCTGCCGGGATTTCGTTGAAAACCTTCATCGCCTCGATGATGCAGACGACCGTATCGGCATTGACCCGTTGGCCAACTTTGACGAACGATTCTGAGTCGGGATTGGGCTTGCCGTAGAAGGTCCCGACCATCGGCGCCTTGATCGTCACGATGTGGGGCCCCTCGGTCGCGGGCGGTGCCGGCGCCGCGGCCGAAGCCGCCGCGGTGGCCGTGGGGAAGGCGACCGGCGCGGACATCGGTTGGGCGACCCCGCCACGACGCAGTTTGACCTTTTCGTCCCCTTGTTCGAGGTGAATTTCGTTGAGGTCGTGGGTTTCCATCAGGCGAATCAGTCGCCGTAGCTGCTTCATATCGAACACGTTATCTTCCGCTCCGGCCTTGGGAACCGCTGGCTTGTCCTGTTTATCGCCACCGCTTTTCATGCTATCGAACCCGAATTGCTGGGAAGGTTACCTGCCGCTGTCGGCTGATGGTTGTACCCGAAGCGGGGACGACGATCGAGACCACAATGAGTTCCGGCTTGGCGGGCGATTGCCGGCGTGGCGAGGTGCGGCATGGCCGCATGGCGTGACTGGCGTGGCCGCATCGCGTGACTGGCGTGGCCGCATGGCGTTTTGGCGGCGAGATTGGTATGGTCACGGCTGGGACAGGGGGTTTCTGCGGGGTCCGACAAGATCGTGATGACGGCGTGATGACAAAACGGGTTTACATCGAAACGGTCGGCTGCCAGATGAACGTTCTGGACAGCGAAATGGTGATCGCGGACCTCCGCCGACACGGCTACGACGTGGTCGATTCGCCGAAATTGGCCGATACGGTGCTGTACAACACGTGCAGCGTCCGCGAGCACGCCGAGGAAAAGGTCTACAGCGCCCTCGGAAAAGTCCGCCAAATCAAGGACCGGACCCCCGGGATGACGGTCGGCGTGATGGGTTGCATGGCCCAGAAGGACCAACAGATCGTGTTCGATCGGGCCCCGTATGTCGACTTGGTCGTCGGCCCGGGCCAATTGCACCAGATTCCGACGCTGTTGGATAAGGTCCGCCGGGGCGAAGGCCGCCAAATGGCGGTGTCGCTGGCCCGCAACGACGGGACTCAGGATTCGATCCGCCGCAGCCACGAGACGTTCGACCCGCTGCGCGACCCGACGATGCGGCCGACCCCGTTTCAGGCTTACCTGCGTATCCAGATCGGTTGCGATAAGTTTTGCACCTACTGCATCGTGCCGATGACGCGAGGTCCCGAACAGGGGCGTTCGCCGGGAGAAATCGTCGCGGAAGCACGCACCTTGGCCGAACAGGGTTGCAAAGAGATCACGCTGTTGGGGCAAACCGTCAACAGTTACCGCCACGTCGAGGACGGCAAGACGACGCGGTTGGCTGATCTGTTGACGGAACTGCACGACATCGACGGCCTGCAACGGCTGAAATTCGTCACCAGCTACCCCAAAGACATGACGGCCGATCTGCTGCGGACGATCCGCGATTTGCCGAAATGCTCGCCCTACCTGCACGTGCCGGCGCAGAGCGGTGACGACGAAGTCCTGCGAAGGATGAAGCGGGGTTACACCGTCGGCGAGTACCTGGAGATGATGGAGCGGATCGAGTCGATTTTACCGGAAGCGACCGTCAGCAGCGATTTCATCGTCGGCTTCAGCGGCGAGACCGAAGAGCAATTTCAAGCGTCGGTGCGGTTGGTCGAGCGGTGTCGTTTCAAAAACAGCTTCATCTTTCAGTACAGCGTTCGGCCGGGGACGAAGGCGGCCGAACGGTTGCCGGACGACATCCCCCGAGAAGTCAAGGCGCGGCGGAACCAGGAATTGCTGGCCGCCCAAGACGCGATCTCGCTGGTCGACCAGCAGCAATTGATCGGTCGTACCTTCGACGTGTTGGTCGAGGGGCCGAGCAAGAAGTCGATCCAGCGTGGCGAGACAGCTGAGTTGGTGCAGATGACCGGCCGGACCCATTGCGACCGGATCGTCGTGTTTGACGGCAACCGCCGCCAGGCAGGCGAAATCCTGCCGATCCGGATCGACGACGCTAGCAGCCACACCTTGATCGGCCGTGTCCGGACAGTCGAATTGGTTTCGATCGGAGCCCCACGAACTTGAACATGCCACACCCGTCGCTCCACCCCACCGCCGAAGAGACCGTGCGTCTCGTCCGGCTGGACAACGGCCTGACGATTCTCGCTCAACCGATGCCCTGGCTGCGGACCGCCGCGTTCGCGCTGGCTTGTCGCGGCGGCGTGCAAACGGAACCCGAAGGCCGCCAAGGTCTGGCGGGGTTGGTTTGTGAGATGGCCCAGCGGGGTGCCGGACCCTACAGCAGTCGCGATGTCGTGTCGCTGCAGGACAACTTAGGGCTGGATCACTCGGCCGGCGTCTCGACGTCGCTCGCTTCGTTCGGTGCCGCGATGCCCGGCCCGTCACTGAGCGATGCGTTGTCGCTGTACGCCGAAATCATCCTGCGGCCACACCTGCCGGAAGACCAACTGGACGACGCGCGGATGGGCGCGATCCACGAAGTTCGGGCGATGCGCGACGAGCCGACTCAGCAAGTGATCTTGAACGTGAAGGGGATGCAGTACGGCCCGCGTGACGGCCGCGCGACCTGCGGCGACGAACGGGGGTTGGAAGCGATCACGATCGACGACGTCCGCCGGTTCTATGCCGAGCGGTTTCGGCCAGACGAGGCGATCCTGGCGATCGCCGGCAATTTCGATCCCGACGCGACGATCGATCAAGTCAGCGAACTGTTCGGCGACTGGCGGGGCACACTGATCCCGCTGCCGGACGAAGGGGGTGGCGCCCCGGAATATCGACATTTACAACACGACTCGTCGCAGACCCACATCGCGCTGTCGTTCGATTCGGTGCCGCTGGTGGATCCCGATTATTTTCGGATGCGGGCCGGAGTCGGCATCCTCAGCGACGGGATGAGCAGCCGACTGTTCGATCGCGTGCGTGAACAACGCGGGCTCTGCTACACCGTCTCGCTCAGTACCCACTCGTTGCTCGAGCGCGGCGCGATCATCGGTTACGCCGGGACGACCCCCCAGCGGGCGCAGGAAACGCTCGACGTCACCCTGCGAGAAATCGAAGCTTTGGTCGACGGGATCGAAGAGGCGGAATTGGACCGTTGGAAGGTCCGGATGCAAAGCGGGTTGATCCTAGAACAGGAATCGTCCTGGTCACGTGTCTCTTCGCTGATCTCCGATTGGTACCACCGCGGACGCGTCGTCACGATGGACGAATTGGAACGGCGGATCGAGCGGCTGACGGTGGACCAGATCCTCGGTTACTGGAAAGCTCACCCGCCCGGCGGTTACCGCATCGTGACCCTCGGGCAACAACCGCTCGAAGTCCGCTGATGCCCCGCTGCGGTTGCTTCTCCTGGTCCGTTATCCAACTCCTTCCCGTCAGCCCGTCACGCCGGCCTCGATATTTGGCCTGCTCATCTGTCCGGTCAACCTGGCCCACCACCACCCATGCCCGAATTTCGCCACACCACGCTCGCTAACGGACTGCGGATCGCCGCGGAAGTCGACCCCCGCGGCTACTCGGCCGCCTTCGGATACTTCGTCCGCACGGGGGCTCGCGACGAGACCGACCCGGAGTCGGGCGTCAGCCATTTCTTGGAACACATGCTGTTCAAGGGGACGGACCGCCGCAGCGCTACTGACGTCAACCGCGAACTCGACGAGTTGGGCGGCTATGCCAACGCCTACACCAGCGAAGAGCAGACGGTTTACTACGCGACCGTGTTGCCGAAATACCAAGACCGGCTGTTGGATCTGCTCAGCGACATCTTGCGGCCGTCGTTGCGGGAATCGGACTTCGAAACGGAACGGAATGTGATCTTGGAAGAGATCGCTAAGTACGAAGATCAGCCGCCGTTCGGGGCGTTCGAACGGGTGATGGAACGGCACTTCGGCCCCCGAGGGCTCGGACGCCGCGTGCTCGGGACGGCGGAATCGATCCGTGACCTGTCGCGGCAAACGATGCTCGATTATTTCTCCCGTCGCTACGCGCCACAGAACATCGTCCTGGCGGCGGCCGGCAACGTCGACTTCGACAACCTGGTCGCGACGGCCGAGCGGTTGACCGAGAGCTGGGGTGCGTTGGTCCCGGCTGCTGAACCGCCGGCGGACGATCCCGATGTCCTGCCGCCGGGGATCGCGACCGACGCGGTCATCCCCAGCCCCGACGCGAGCCAAGCGTATTGGATCCGGCTCAACCCCGCACCCGGCGTCGCTGACGTCGACCGTTATCCCGCACGGTTGTTGGCCAGCATCCTGGGTGACGACACCGGCAGCCGTCTGTTTTGGGAATTGGTCGATACCGGACTAGCCGAATCGTGCTCGGTCGGCAACCAGGAATTCCTCGGCAGCGGCGTGATGTTGACGACGCTCGTCTGTGACCCGGGCGATCTCGACGAGAACCGCCAGGTGGTTGAAGAGGCGATCGAGCTGATCGGCCGCGACGGGGTCACAGAAGAGGAACTGCGGCAAGCCACCAACAAGGCGATCGCGGGCTGTATCATGAGCAGCGAGCGGCCTAGCAGCCGGATGTTTGGCGTCGGCAACGGTTGGCAATTGCGAGGCGAATACACCGACCTGGACACGGTGCTCGATCGCTACCGCGCCGTCACGGTCGACCAAATCGCGAGGGTCGCGAAAGAAAACCTGTTGCAGCCCGCCACCGAGACGCTGGCGACCGCGGCGACTTGAACGTTGAACGTCGGTCGTTATCCCAACCTTTCGCCGACCGAGCACCGCAGCGGATGATCCCTTCGCGTCCCGAATTCGTCTACTTCGACCTCGGCAACGTGCTGCTGCACTTTGACCACGGCTTGGCGTTTCGGTCGATGGCGCGGATCGCGGGGGCGCCACCGGAGTTGATCGGCCGCGTGGTGCTGGATAGCGATTTGCAAACTCGTTACGAAACGGGGTTGATCAGCGGCGAGGAATTCGTAGCCGAGATCGCCGAGCAGCTCGGTCGGCCGTTGGACACGCTGGAGATGCTGCGGGCAGCGGCCGACATGTTCATCCCAAACCATTTGATCCTACCGGCACTCGAGCACCTTCAGTCGCTCGGCATCCCGATCGGGCTGTTGTCGAACACCTGCGCGGCGCACTGGGAATGGATCGTCGCGCAGCGATACCCGCAGGTCGTCGATCGGTTTCATCCGGTGATCCTGTCATTCGAAGTCCAGCGGATGAAGCCGGACGCCGAAATCTACCGGATTGCCGCGGAAGCAGCGGGACGGCGGCCGGAGGAAATCTATTTCACGGACGACCGGGAAGAGAACGTCGCGGGCGCACGCAACGCGGGTTGGCAAGCCGAGCCATTCACCAGCGCCGACCGGCTGATGGACACAATAAAAACTTGGTGAGGCCGCGGATAAAAAAGGGCCCTCTGTAGAAATCTGCGGAAAGAAACGAGGTTCCCGACCCGGACGACAGATAGCGATCCTGCGTTACGTGATGAGCGTCTCGTCGATACGGCAAGACCAATTGCGTGCGTCGTGCAGACGAAGCGTTTCCGAACAACCGTTGATCACCGAAGGGCTATCGATCATGCCAACCATTGCGGAGCAGTTGATTCAGGAAGGCTTTGAACGCGGTTTTCAGCAGGGCTTTGAGCAGGGGCTGGAGCAGCGACGTGCCGAGGCAAGGGCTAAAGCGCGTAGCGAGGCGTTAGCCCAGGGAGCGTTGGTCGGCAGGGTCCAGGCCTTGGCGGAAATTCTGGGACAATCGGTCGGCTCGTTTGAAGAACTGTTCGTACGCGACGAAGCCGATTTGCGGAAATTGGCGGACGAGCTTAGAGCAGCGTTCGACCGGCGGTGACGATTGTCGTGGGAAGTCAAAAATTCGGGGTTGCGGCGTCAAGCTGCACGCGCAATTTTCAGTCCGCGCGAAGCTCTTTGTCCGCGCGAAGCTCTTTGTTCCGGCTCCCCTCGCCCCCAGCTCGTCTGGGGGAGAGGGGTCGGGG
>RECD01000026.1 GCA_007694185.1 Planctomycetaceae bacterium | reverse complement strand
GGCGATGCGGTTGCTGCCACGGACCCGTCCCAAGGTCAGGTGGGGCCGATAATCGCGTGGTTCGGGCTTGAACCCCAGGTCGGCCAACGCGGTTTCCAGTCGCGATACCAGGTCGATCAAAGCTTCCCCGCCGTCGACGATCCCCGCCCACAGCACCCGTGGCCGATCGATGCTGGGGAACCCGCCGGTTCCCGCCAATTCGATTCCGAACGGTTCCATTCCGGCACACACCCGCCGGATGGCGAGACAGACCTGCGGGACCTCGCGGTCGACGACGTCGCCCAAAAACTTGAGTGTGAGGTGTAAATTATCGATCGGCACCCATTGGACCCCGTCGCGTTCTTCGCTCAGATCGCGGATCAGATTTCGCGCGTTCTTACCGACCTGGGGGCTCAGCGGGATGGCGACAAAGGAACGGATCGTATGCATCGGTCGAATCACCAGCCGGACGGGATCGCATGAAGCGCGAGCGTAAACCGCCAAGCTTAGAACAATCCCAAGGGGATTGGGAACCGAGCCGGCTGCCGGATCTGGACGGTTTGCCGCCGTTCCTCCCCCATCGGCTGATTCCCGGCGGCCATCTGCAGACGATTTTGTCGCTCCGCGCACCCCCGGTCGGACCGCTCTGCCCGACCTTGCACTGGGTGACGCTGGACGACGGCGATCAACTCGCTTTGCATGACGATACCCCCGCAGACTGGCGGGCCGGCGACCCGAGCGTGATGCTGGTCCACGGGCTGTGCGGCTGCCGTTCGTCGCCCTACATGATCCGCTTGACGGACCACTTCGTTCGCCGCGGCACCCGCGTCTTTCGGCTGGAAATGCGGGGATGCGGTGTCGGCAAGGATCGCAGCCATGGCCTGACCCACGCCGGCCGCGGCGACGATTGCCTGGCGGCTTTGTCGCGAATCGCGGAGCTGACCGGCGCCGGGCCGATCGCCACGATCGGTGTGTCGCTGGGCGGAAATCAACTGCTGCTGGCCGCCGGCCGGATCGGCTCGGGCGAACAAGCCGCACCCGACTGGATCGATCGCTGGGATCGCTTGGTCGCCGTTTCCCCGCCGGTCGATTTGCTCCGCTGCAGCGAGAACATGCAACGCCCGCTGCTGCGCGGCTACAACCGCTATTTCATCAAGCACCTGTTGAGCCGATTGCCGGAACCGATCCGGCAATCGCCGGACAAGATGCGGCGGTTCACGCGGCCTTGGCCGAAGACGCTCTGGGAATTGGACGACCGGATTACGGCGCCGTTGAGCGGGTTCGCGAGCGCCGCGGATTACTACACCCGGTCCTCTTCCGCAGGCTGGGTCCCATCGATCCGCGTCCCGACGCTGATCCTGGCTGCCCAAGATGACCCGCTGGTGCCGGTCGACTCCTTCACATCCGTTGCTGCCGCGGTGCAAGATCATCAGGCCGTGCGGCTCTTCATCGCCCCCGGCGGTGGCCACGTCGGCTTCTTCGCCCGTGGTTCCGAACGGTTCTACATGGACCAGGTCATCAGCCATTGGTGCCAACGACGTTCGCCCGCTACTTGAGCGGTCTGCGCGCCGGGATCCCGCTCAACCGACTCAGCGGATCAACGCCCACTTCCTCGAATTTTGGTCTTCGGAGTCTTCCAGGTCGGGACGGTTGGGGGCGACCTTGGAGTCCCTCCACTTGGCGCCCCACAACCAGGCTTGATCTCCGTCGACTTCGTATCCGAACCATTCGCCGGAGAGCGTCCGACGCGTGTCAAACTCGGGTCCGACCGGGCCCGTCGGATCGGACCTGCCCGGCGGGTCGAGTTCCCGTAGGCTGGTCGGCCAGCGGCCGTTACGAAGTTGAAACCGCTTGATCGACAACCCGGTTTGTGCCAGCCGTCGGTCGTTTTCGGACCGTTGGATCGCCTCCGCGTACGCCTGAGTCGCCGGAAAAACGGACATGATTGACATCTGGGTCAACTGAAACCAAGAAAACCCACGCGGACCGTTCGGGTTTCGATGGAACACCAACCGCTCCGCCGCGTCGGCCCGATCGCGTAGGTCCCGTAGCGGGCCGTTTCCGATCGCCAACAGCGACTCGTAACCTCGCAGCAAGGACTCCCGCTGGGAGGGAAATCGGAGCAACTGGCTCAACGGCTCGAACTCACTGCCGAAGGAATTGATCTGCTCAGAAAGGTCCGGAGATGACAAAAGCGCGAGCATCATGCCACGTTCTCCGGCGATCACCTTTTCCCAGCGTGCTTCCCAATCGCCGGCAGGGCCGATCAGTTTAACCAATTGGTCGAGATGCCCTTCGTCCCAAAGGCCGGTGGACATCGATTGGAGAACCATGTTGTGATGAACACCGACCAGCGCTCGGTGAATCAGGTCAACAACCAGGCAGAATTGCCAATCGAACGCCTCCGCGACCCCACCGAGCGAGTCCAATCCTCGCAACGCTCGGTCGGCGTCGCCATGCGCCAACGCATGTTCGACTTCCAACAACATCAGGCGTGCCAAGGCATGAGCCGCGATGACCTTATCAAATTGGGTGAAGAAGCCACGGAATTCAATCGGCTGCCAAACCGGCTTGGGGTAGCGGTTCGCCAGATGCATTTGCTCGATCGCGGGACTCATCCAGTTCAAATAATCCGCTACCAACGGTTCCTGGGGCCAGTCCTCGGCCGATCGGATGAGTGGAGGGGATTCGTACGTGCCGACATAGGGGATCTGGTCGAAGTGGGCCACAGGGATCGGGCTATTCATTGTCAAACGTATCGCTTCCGCCCAGGCGGCGGTCCCTTCGGTGGAGGTCGATGCGGTGAACCACCGAGCCATCGATTCGTCATCGACCGGCAACCCGTCACTCCGGATGCTGGCCAGTTCCCGGTTCAATCGAGCGGCCGCCCGCCATTCGCTGATCAACAGCCCGCCGATCGCTAGCACCAGCAGGCCGAACAAAAGGACGGTCAATCGTGCCAACCACCGGTTCCTAAACGACCCCGGCGACGGCCGTTCGAAAGATATGCTTCGACTCATGACATCACTCTAAAGGAGGCGGTTGTGAGGTGGTCAGCGGATTGCCGGTCCGGGCCAGTTCTTCTGCTTGGAATTCCCAACCGGCGAACCAGTGCTGGGCCGGCCTTGGCCAGTCGTCGAAACCGGTGTGCGAAAAACTCCGCACGTCGTCCGCCCGGGCGGACGGGGGCCGGCCGCCCCAGGTCCAGGAGATGACAAGCGATCGTTCTGGACGGGTGCCGGCGGCGCCGGCCTCCGCCCATCGCCACAATTCGGCGAAGGCGTGGCCGATCCGCCGATTGGCAACCGAGCTGCCCCCGGGCGTCCGGGTCAACAGGGAATTCGACAAAGTGAAACCGCCCACCTCGGTCGGTGGGATTCGCCCGGCACTCTGGCGATCCTGTTCGAACTTGACCCAACTGTTGGCGACCGCTTGTCGCCGAGCCGCTTGACGCTCCGACCGAGCGGCGAGTCGCGCGACCACTTGCTGATACAGCGGCTCGCCAAGCCGTTGGCGAGTCGATTCGCGGAAGCATTCGGATAACAGCCAGATCTCGATCAGATCGCCCAAATCCTGGTCGACCAGCCGGCCGCTCGATCGAGCCAGGACGCTGATTCGCGACATCAACCGAATCGACTCGGAATAAAGTCGGCTGGCGATGGCGAGTTCCTCGGCGGTGACGCCGTTGTCAGCCGATTCGCCGTCGCGATCGAGCTTCGCACGGGTCAGTGACGCGATTCCGGACAAGTACCGCATCACCTGCAAGCCGCCGCTGTCGAGCGTCACGTTTCGGCTTCCCAACTGCTCGCCGATCCAGTCCATATCGTCTGACCATGCTGTGGCGATCGACGGGATCGCGGTCACGTCAACCGGTTCCGGCACCGTGATTTCTTCCCAGTCATCGCCCGGATCGCCGCCGAGCCACGATGGTTGACTGATGAGCCTTTCCCGCCGCAGCACCAGTGGCTCCGTTCCGGTTCCCGTCCGCGGCGGCGTGGCGGTATTGGCTGCTCGCAATTCCCTCGCGATGC
>RECD01000180.1 GCA_007694185.1 Planctomycetaceae bacterium | reverse complement strand
CCGATGGCAGGACGGTCTCCACCGGCAGGACGTCCGCCGACAGTGGGACGTTCGCCGGCACTCGGTCGATCACCCGCGGTCGGCCGTTGCCCGATGGCAGCGTCACGGCCGGGGCGATCCGACGAGTCGCGCCAACGATCGCTCGACGGCAACCGGAACGACCCGGCGACCGGCGATGAGAATTCACCTGGCGACCGACCGGCAGCGCCGCCGCGACCTGAGGGACGACCCGACTCACCACCTGGGCGACCGGTGGCCGCTGCATCACCCCGGCCGGGACGGCCGACTTGATCGGGCCGACGGCGACGCGATTCATCTTGACGGCGGAGCGAAGCGAGTTCGGGGGTTTCTCGGGAGCGGTCGCGAGCCCGATTCCACTGGGAGTCGGACATCCGGGTGTAGCGTGACGAGTCGCGACGGACCGAATCTTGGTAGACGTCCGCGTAACGGCCGCCGCCGTCCCGGGGCCCGCGGCCTCTCAGGTCTCGATAGGTCGATGGCGGTCGGCGGTCAACTTGGTTCACGAAGGTGTTGTACTGGTTGTTCACCTGGACGAACACGTTCGACCGATTGCCACGCTGGGAGAAAGCGTAGTGGGAGAACAGCGGATCGAATCCGCGTCGTCCTACGCCCCAGCCGCCGACGGCGTTGTACGCGTGCCATGGGTAGATGCCGAAGCCGCGATAGCGGTTTGCGTAAAAGTCACCGAAGTAGTAGTGACGGAAACCGGGCCGGACCCAGAAGTGATTCTGAAGCATCGGTGTGAAGATCGAGACCCGCGGGGTGTAGAAGAAACCCGAATTCAGGTAGACCGGTTGCTGAAAGTGAAACGGAGCGAACAGCACGCCTCGGTTCGCCAACGGGTAATCCCAATAACCGCGGCAGAAAACGTATCCACCGGGGGTCCAGAGGTATCGCTGCGGCACCCAGACCCAGTCGCTGTAGCCGACCGAGTAGTAGCCGGGACGCCAAGCGTAGTTATTGGCTTGCCAGGTCCACGAACCGGGTATCCAGAAATGGTTCTCGGTCGGCGGTTCACCCACCGGCCCCATTTCCAACGATTCGGGCGGGGCTTCTGCCAAGTATTCGATCTCGGTTTGCTCCGCCGCCACCCAGGTACCGGCTACCCAATGGTAGCTGTCGCCGAGGTCATCCCAGTAGCCGGGGAGCCAGCGGAGTCCGGGGGGGATTTGACGCCACACGCCGCTGACCCAAATGAAGTCATTCCGATCGTCATCGAAAAACCAATAGCCGGGCAGCCATTCGATCCGGTCGCCCGAAGGCCTGACCTGAGGCGGCACCTCGGGAACGTTCGGCGGTGGGGCGACGGTGATTTGGGCACCCGCCATCACGTCTTGGTTGTATTGCTCTGCAAATGCCTCATGCACCGGCCCGCGAAGCAACTCTTCGCCGAAATCGTATTCCGGCGTCGTGGAACTACCGAAGTCCAAGGCTTGGGCATGCGTTGAGTTCGCCCCGCCTGCGATCAAGCAAAACGAGGTGATCAGAGAGAGGAGGGGCGGACGAAACATTGGGTTCACCTGAAATTGGAAAAGTTTTTTTAGGGGTCCTGTGTGGCCGCGTGGGCTCAGCCGCACAGCTCTGAATCTCCCGCCGCCGCCCAAACACTCGTGGCCGGATCGCACGGGTTGATCGGCTAGAAAGGGATGCATTCGGCATGCCAACAGGCCGAGGGTGAAGGCTGCCGCATCGCGGGCATCCCGAATACCGACCTAATTCCCGACAAAATGGCGGGTAGATCCTTTCCAAAAAGAAAACGGATAGCTGCCCGAAAGCCCTTTCGCTCTTCGCCGGATCGTCAGAAAAGCAGTTTTATATCAAAATGACTGCGCGAGAGGTGTCATTTCGAATACGGATTGGCAGTGGTTTGTCAGCCGATGCTGGTGAAGTCCATGCCCAGATCGAGCCAGACGGCTTGATGGGTCAGGGCTCCGCTGCTGATCCGTTCGACGCCGGTCGCGGCGATCAGGCGGAGTGTGGGAATCTGGACGTTACCGCTGGCCTCGAGTTCGACATCGGGAGCGACGGCGTCGCGAAGTTCGACCGCTTGGCGGAGCTGCTCGAGGCTGAAGTTGTCTACCAAAACGATGTCGGGATGATGCGGCAACGCCTCGGCGAGCTGTTCCAGCGAATCGACTTCGACCTCGACGATCTCGGGGACGTTCCCGTGGTCGGACTGGCCACCGGCCCATTCCTTTGCCAAACGGACCGCTTCACCCGGCCCGATCCCGCCGAGGGCCAAGTGGTTGTCCTTGATCAAGAAACCGTCGAACAAGCCGGTCCGATGATTGCGGCCGCCCCCCATTCGGACGGAGTACTTCTCGAGGCGTCGCCAGCCGAGGGTGGTTTTTCGGGTGTCATAGAGCCTGGCGGTGGTTCCAGCGAGTTCCGCGACGTAGCGGGCTGTCAGCGTCGCGACGCCGCAGGCGCGGCTGAGCAGGTTCAGCACCAAACGCTCGCAGGTCAACAGGTCGCGGGCGTTCCCGTGGAGGCTCAGGATCGGTTGTCCGGGCACCAACGGCTGACCGTCCTCGAGAAAGGTGTTCAATTCTAAGTCGGCATCCGTTTCGTCCAGCAACCACGGGATGGTAACCAGTCCGGCACAAGTCCCCCGTTCTCGCGGGACGACGTCGCATCGTCCTCGGGTGCCGGAGGAGATCAGCCGAACCGTAGTCCAATCCAGGACGCGACCGAGATCTTCGCGAACGGCCAGGCGGATCAGTTGCCGGCAATCGTCCTCCAGTTCGGCATCCGCCCTGACCTGCTGATACTCTCGCATTGCCATCGTCCTGATCCCTTTGCCCTTTTTGGGGGCTGTCAATCGGTCGGTTGCCTGACCATCTCTCGGCGGTAACGTTTGATCATTCTGCCCGACGGTGGAGTCGCTACAAGGCTGCTTCGGGATGCGTCTGGTCCCTGAGGAACGCGAGGGCAGACGGAAGTTGCCAGTCCGACTCGGTTTCCAAGTTTGAAAATACTGTCTCGACTTCAACCAGCAGCTCACGCAGCCGATCTCGGTCACGAATGATCGGTTCGATCGATTCTGACATGGTTTAGATTCCGCACAAAGGGTTCAGGCTGCCGCCCCGAGGTACAGGCTGCGGCCCCGAGATTCTGGTTCCGGGCCAAAAAGGAACAGCGGGCATGACGCACCGCTCGCCACCCTGCAACTTAGTCGCGACCGCGGGCCGCCGGAATCGCCGCAAATGGTTGACAAAGCCAGGCCCCCGGGGCCGGACACCGAGGGTTTTGGTTCGGTTGGCTAAAGTTTGCCGGTTTTAACGGTCGATTCACTTGCTGTGAGTTGGTCGTTTATTCTTGGGAGTCGTTACAAATGATTGCAAAAGTTTGGCGCCGTCGGGGGCTAATGGCCGTCGTGTTGGTAGGCCTGATGACTCCGGGATGCGTCGGGCCCGCTGCCCATGGGCCGATGGGGTGCTGCGGTCCCCATGGGACCCACGGTGGCGGTCTGATCCGTTTCCATACCGCCGGCCATCACGGCGTCGGCCACCATGACTCCTGTGACGGTTGTGGCGAACGTTATATCGACGAGTGGATCAACCACCCGCCGCTCTGCAACGACCAGTGCGCCCACCAGGCGTTCGCCTGCGACCAGCCCTCTCGTCCCTGGATCCGGGGCTTCCCGAGTTTGTGGGGCTATCGCTGTGATCCGCCGCCGACGGACTGCGACTCGCCGCTCTGTCGACTCGGTGGCCGCCGGCCGTTGTGCCAACCCGAATGCGATTGTGGCGGTGCGACCTGTGGCTTTGAAACCGCTCCCACCAGTCATCATGGCTGCACCAGTTGTCAGTCGCCGACCTCCACAGTGCCCCACCTAATGCCTGCTCACGGGCCGTACATGCAGGTGCCGAGGAGCGTTCCGAGCGGGCCGGTGACGACCCACCGGACTCCGACCGAGCATGGCTCCTCCGTGCTCCAACCTCCGAACAAGCCGCAGTCCAAGACCAACGGCGACACCGCCCCCGGCAAGGCCGGAAACCCCGTCCCATCGCCCATCCCGACCGACGGGGATCAAGCCAGGATGCAGCGTTCCGGGCGACCGGTGGCGCAGCCGGTTTCTCACCGCGGGCAGCGTCCGGCAGCCTCCCAGCCAACGGGTGCGGCGCAACCGCGAATCGTCCCGGCCTCGCCGACCGCCCGATCGCAACCGCCACGGCCGGTGCAGCCCGCCAGTCAGGTCTTTCGGCCCCGCTAAGCGTATCCCGCGTGACCGCGAATGACGGGTCGTCAGGGAGCATCGCGCCGACTCACCAGTGGTCGCCGCGATGAGCCGATGAGCGTCCCGGACGAATTTTGTTGGCATTCCCGCGCGGGAACCTGCTAGACTCGGGGGAGGTCGATGTGCCGGCTCGTCGAACCGCCCTCCCTCCTGCCCGCCATTCCCGCCATGCGAACCTGCCGATTTGTAGTAATCCTGTGGATCGGGATTCTTTGCGGATTGTCATCGCCTGACCGTTCGGTAACTCGAGCCGAAGAGTTGTTGTCGGCGTCCAGCGACCTGCCCGAGGCGGTCGATCACTACGTCCAGGAACGCTTAGATCGTTACGGGATCGAGCCCGCGCCGATTGCCGATTGGCAAACCGTGCTGCGCCGCACGTCGCTCGATCTGGCCGGTCGGATCCCGACAGCGGCGGAATATGAATGGGCGGAGCGACTGCCGGAATCGGACCGGCGTTTGGCGATTGTCGAACACCTGATGTCGCTGAGCGATTTCGACTTCCATCTTCGCAACAGCCTCGACGAATTGCTGTTGGCGAACAACCCGCACAACGGCGAGTTTCGTGACTACCTGTTGTGGGCCGTGCGGTCGCGACGCCCTTGGGATCAAATCTTTCGCGACCTGATGGCAGCCAGCTCCACCGACGGCCCCGAGAAGGGAGCGGTCCATTTTCTCCGCAGCCGTGTCCGCCAACTCGATGACCTGACCAACGACACGGCGATCCTGTTTTTTGGCGTCAACGTGGCTTGTGCGAAGTGCCACGACCATCCGCTTGTCGATCAGTGGCAACAGGATCACTTCTACGGGATGCAGGCCTTCTTCAGCCGCACGTTCATGACCCGTCGCAACGTGATCACCGAACGCCCGTTCGGCTCGGTCAAGTTCAAGTCGACTGCGGGCGAGGAAAAGACCGCCAGCTTTACCTTTTTGACCGGTGCTGCCGCCGAAGACAAATCGCCATCCTTTTCCGATGACGAGCGGAAGCGGTTGGAAGAACAACTGCGGAAGATGGAACAGAACGAAAACACCGGCTACGTGCTGTTTCCCGACTTCAGCCCGCGACGGGAATTGGTGGAACTGGCTTTACAGGACGCCGAGGATCGATTTTTTGCGAAGAACATCGTCAATCGCACCTGGCAACGGCTGATGGGCTTGGGCTTGGTCGACCCGCCCGATCAAATGCATGCGGCGAACCCGCCGAGCCACCCCGAATTGATGGATTGGCTGACCCGCGACTTGGTCGAGCATCGGTACGACCTCCGGCGGTTGGTCCGCGGGATCGTGCTGAGCGACGCCTACGCCCGCTCGAGCCGCTGGGCATCGTCCGACACGCCCCCCTCGCCGAGCACCTTCGCGTTGGCGGCTACCAAACCGCTGACCCCGCGCCAGCTCGCGACCAGCCTGCTGGTCGCGGCCCGCGCCCCCCAAACCGATCCGCTGGACGCAAACTCGGACGCTTCCCCATGGGGACGACTCCGCAACGACTTGGAAAATCAAGCCGGCGGCTGGGTTCGCGAGTTCGAATACCCGACCGATCCGTTTCAGGTCGCTGTCGACGAAGCGTTGTTCTTCAGCAACAACGAGCGGGTTCAGAATGACTTGCTGCGGGACGCGAATGACTGGTTGGTCGGACGGCTGAAAGCCACCGAATCGGATGAGGAATTGATCCGCACCCTCTGGATCCATGTGTTGACCCGCCAACCCGACGACGAGGAACTCGCGACAGCCCAAGCGTGGTTGTCGCGTGATTCGACCGAACGATTCGATTCGATCCGGTCGCTGACCTGGGCGCTATTGGCCGGCCCCGAAGCCCGCTTCAACCGCTGAACCTCAAGACGAGTCCATCCATCCTGCCGACCGTAGCCGCCCGAACGACCGACCGTCCCAATTCTTTCGACGCCTAGCCAACTCCCTTTCCGCCGATCCCTTCCGACCATTCTCGCCACCGTGGAGGCTCCCGCCGTGAACTCCGACACCCCAATTGCCGACGACATCTCGCCGCCCCGTCCCGCGGCCGCATCCGGCAGCGCTCCCACATCCCCGCGACCGACGGTTCGTCCCATCGGTTTTTCGCGGCGGGGATTCTTGACTGCCTCCGCGGCCGGCGTGACGGCTTCCTTGGCGGCCGACATGTCGGCGATCCAGGGGCTCCGCGGCGAGGCCATCGCGTCGGAATTGAAGCGGCAAGACAAACGCGTGATCCTGCTGTGGCTGGCCGGCGGTGCCAGCCAGTTCGAGACCTGGGATCCCAAGCCGGGTACGAAGACGGGCGGCCCCTTTCGGGCGATCCCGACCAACGTCGCGGGAATTCACATCAGCGAATTGCTGCCTGAGTTGGCCCAACGGATGCAGCACACCGCGATCATCCGGTCGCTGAATACGAAGATCGCCGACCATGGCACGGCAGCGGAATTGATGGAATGCGGCCGCCGCAATGACCCCGGCATCCGTTATCCCGACATCGGCGCGGTCGTCGCCCGAGAGCTCGGACGGTTAGAAAGCAAGGTGCCCGATTACGTGTCGCTCTACACGTCGACGGAAGGCCGCCGAAAGGGAACGAGCGGTTTCCTGGGGGCACGCTATTCGCCGATGTTCCTCAGCGACAGCATGACGCCCGCCAACATCTTGCGTCCCGATTCGATCTCCGCGACGGAGCACCAAGATCGGGCGGCGCTCCGGGATGCCCTCGCCAAACGGTTCACCGCCGAAAGCCACCATCTCGCCGTCGACAGTCACCAATCAGCCTATCAACGGGTCCAAGGCCTGATGGCGAGCGCCGACCTGTTCGATGTCGAGCGCGAACCCGAGTCGATGCGAGCCCGTTACGGACCGACCCAATTCGGCGAACAATGCCTGATCGCACGACGACTGGTCGAGGCCGGTGTGCCGTTCGTCAAGGTTGCCCGAGCCTGGTGGGACAGCCACGGGCAAAACTTCGAAACGCATCAGGAACTCTGCGCCGATTTGGATCATTGCATGTCGGCGCTGCTCGACGATTTGGACGAGCGCGGCCTGCTGGAAAACACCCTCGTGATCACGCTCGGTGAGTTCGGCCGGACCCCGGGGATCAATGCCAGTCTCGGGCGGGACCACTTCGCCAGCGCTTGGAGTTGCAGCCTGTCGGGGATGGGAATCCGTGGCGGGGTCGCTTACGGCAAGACCGACGAAGAGGGTCACAAGGTGGTCGAAGGCGAAGCGAACGCGGGGGACCTGTTCGCCACGATCCTGGAGGCGCTCGGGATCGACCACGAGCACGAATACATGCTCGGCGCCCGCCCCATCCCGCTGTCCGATTTCGGCAGCAAACCGATCCGCGAAGTCCTTGCGTAAGCCCTCTCACCCCTCAGCGATCTGTCATGAAGCCGAACGAAGATTCGCCCGCCGACGACGAAACGACGACGCGAGTTCGCTTGCCAGAAACGGTCAAGGTCGACAAAACCGTCAACCTGCCCGGGATCGGGTTCTGCGTTACGCCTGACGAAAATCCGTCGACCATCCTGTTGGGGATGTCGGACTTCGCTATCCATCGGCTCGACTTCGACGCCGAGAAGCCGGAGTCTCGACCGATCTCGGAAGCCCGCCACCAAAGCTATGTCACCGGCATCGTCCGCTCCGGCAAGACGGCCGTTTCGGGTGGCTACGACGGCGCCCTGATTTGGTGGAACCTCGAAACGGGAGAAATCATTCGGCAGGTCGATGCGGCGCACGCCAAGTGGATCCGGATGCTCGCCCTGTCGCCGGACGGGACCCGTGTCGCCAGCGTCGCCGACGACATGCGGACCAAGTTGTGGGACATCGAATCCGGTCAACTGATCGCCGATTGGGGTGACTATCAGCTGAAGACGCCGCACGGCTATCCCTCGATGCTTTACGCCGTCGCATTCTCCCCCGACGGCCATTGGCTGGCGACCGGAGACAAGACCGGCCAGGTGCTGGTCCGCGACCCTGCCGATGGCACCGTCGCCGCCAGGCTCGAAACCCCCGTGATGTACACCTGGGACCCCAAAGCTCGAAACCACTCGATCGGCGGGATTCGCTCACTCGCTTTCTCGGCCGATGCCAAAACGCTCGCCATCGGCGGCATGGGCAAGGTCGGCAACATCGACCATTTGGAAGGTGTTTCGCGGATCGAAATCTTCGAGTGGGAATCGCAGTCGAAACTGCACGAGATCGAAGACCCCAAATACAAGGGATTGGTGGAAGCCCTCCGGTTCGGCCCCGGTGACCAGTGGTTGGTCGCCGCCGGCGGCGATCACGGCGGCTTCGTCAGTGTCTACAACCTGGCGGACGGCAAGCTGGCCGCGCAGGAAAAGGTCGGAAATCACGTCCACGACTTCACGCTCGCCCCCGACGGTGAGTCGCTGATCACGGTCGGCCATCACCAAGCGGTAAGCGTGCTGTTGTGATCGCCTCGTTCGACGCTTCGGTACGACAGGCCGCCACTGCGGTGCTCGGGCTGGCGTGCCCCCACATCCTGATCCCTGAGCTATGAAAGTCTATCTCCTCAATTGACGAGGAGTCTTTCGATGACGGGAAGACCGAAGCGACGAAACCCCGAGCAGATCGTGCGGGCCCTTCAGGCAGGTGAGGCGATGCGCGCCGACGGCAAACGTTGGCCGAGGTGATCCAGGAGCTCGAGGTGAGCGAGGGCCCTGGATCCACTGGAAGAACCAGTACGGCGGCATGAAGAGCGAGGAAGCGAAGCGGCTGAAGGAGCTGGAACTGGAGAACCGGCGTCTCAAGAAGCTCCTCGCCGAGGCCGATCCAGGCGAGAATTTGCGTTTGCGAGACCTCGGTTTTTGCTGTCCAGTTGCGGACGTCATCGACAACGCGGTCGCGACGTCGTGGAGAACTCAGCGGCGATTCAGGGCTCCCCAACTGCTTTTTTTAGCTGGACGTGCTCCTGGAGGAGTTCGGCGATGACTTCGTTTTTCTGCTGGATTTTGGCATGAAGTTCTTCGGTTTTGCGTTCGGCGACGGATTCCTGTTGACGGTTGTTGGCAGCGTTCGCCTTTCGCTGGAAGCAGGCGGCGCCATTTTCAAACAATTGCTTCTACCACTGGTAGAAACTGACCGCACGGATACCGTGTTTGTCGCAGAGGTCCGACACCGGCACCTTTTCGAGAAGGTGCTCGCGGACAATCGCTACTTTCTGTGCGGGTGTTGAATTCTTGCGTCTGGGCATTTTTCGTTTCCTGTTGTGGAACCGCTAACCTCTAGCACGCAGTTTCGAAAGTGGATTCAGCCGAGGCAAAACAAAGTGGCGCTGGCGGCAATTGCCTCCTGCCCCCGCGACCCAAACATTTGATGTTGACGCTCCACCAGCAGGTTGACTCCGTTTCTCCCGGCGTTTTAAGGGTAGGCGATGGATTGCCGAATGACAAAGTCTTTGGACACCGAGCCATGCCAATAAAATCCATGACGCTCCGGCAACCGTACCTGGAGTTGCTAGTCGGTGGCCGCAGCACGCCCCACGCTCTGACGATCGCAGCTACAACCGATCGGCTCGCGTCAGTCGCCGCAGGTCGGGCGGGCCTGGTCGAGCTTAGCCCGCAGCGTGTTGCGGCTGAGCCCCAGACGCCGACTGGCTTGCACCTGATTACCGCCGACGTGACATAAGGTTTCTTCCACCGCGATGCGATCAACTTGGCGGATCAGGTCACGATAAAAATCACAGTCGCCAGCGGCCAGTCGACGCCGGACGTGGTCAATTATCGCGTTTAGCTGGTCTGGTGGGGAGTTGCCGTCCGGGTCACGCGGAACATTCTGGCAGCTCGGCGGCAGACAATCCGGGGTAATGATTTCTGCGACGGCATGAACCACGGCGAATGTGATCGCACTTTGCAATTCTCTCACATTTCCGGGCCAGCAATGATTTCGCAGGATCTGCATCGCTGCTTGACTGACCTGAAGCACCTCTTTGTTTAACTGGCGATTGGCCTGGCTGATGAAGTGCTCGACCAGCAGAGGCAGATCTTCGATCCGCTGGCGAAGCGGTGGCAGCGAGACAGTAAAGCCATTGAGTCGGTAAAACAAATCGCTGCGAAACTCGCCCGTCTGGATCTTCGCTTGCAGGTCTGAATTGGTCGCTGCGATCACGCGGACGTCGGAACGGAACGTCTCGTTGCCGCCGACCCGCTCGAAACAGCCGTCCTGGAGGATGCGCAAAAACTTGGCTTGGATCAGTGGACTCATGTCGCCGAGTTCATCGAGCAACAGCGTTCCGCCGTCGGACTGCTGGAACTTTCCGATCCGCCGTGCTTGCGCACCGGTAAACGCGCCCTGCTCATGACCGAACAATTCACTTTCCAACAGCGGTTCCGGCAAGGCGGCGCAGTTGATCGCCAAGAACGGCCGATCGGCCCGAGCGCTATGCTGGTGGATCGCCCGGGCAACCACCTCCTTGCCGGTGCCGCTTTCGCCGACGATCAATACGCTGACCTGCTCCTGAGCGATGCGACCGATCTGTTTGCACACCTGCTGCATCGCTGGGCTACGTCCAATCATTTGAGTGGCTGCGACGGCCACCGTATCAGGGCTCACGGGCAGATCCGCAGGATCAGCGCTGAGACGCGATTGTGCGACCGCCGCATCAAGCTGGCGGCCGAGCATCTCGGAGTCGACCGGCCAAGTCATGTAATCCATCGCGCCGCGTTTGATCGCCTGGATCGTCGCATCGGTTCCGACGTCGGCTTCGCCAACCAAGATTACGGGCAGAGTCGCGTCCCACTGGCGCACTCCGTCGAACACGTCGGCACCGGCGTGAGCGGCTGGACCATCGGCCATCACGATGGCATCGGGCCGATGGCCCTTAATCCGTTCCATCGCCCGGCCGTCAAAACGCATCGTGATGACCTGGCGTTGGTCGCTCGCGAGCTCCCGTTTCAGAGCCGCGACGCGGCCAAGATCATCGTCAATCAGTAGCAATCGGGCCATTGTGTTTCTCCGTAAACGCAGTCGAGGGCGGTTTTTCCCCGACTTCACCATGTCGAATCAGTCGTGCGGTGCCGCAGGGTGTTCATCCATTGAACAGAGTTGTGCTGATCCTCAACACCCCGATCCAAGCCTGGCGAGAAAAAAAACGATAAAGACTCGCACGGATTGAGCAATTTCTGAAATTGCAAAGATCGCACACATGGGCCGCTCGACGAGCGCTCTTGCGCCGCGGTGGAGCGTCGCCGCGGCAAGTGTTACCGCTTATGAAGGCAGAGGTTACCGCTCACCATCGCCGCCGCTGGTGAGTCCCGGCGAGACGCCGCAACCATGGGTCGCAGCGGTAGTTCCGGTCGTGTTCGATCGCGCCGCGGAGCCGCTTTGGCCCATCGATTGCTTGGGATGTAGTCGCTGTCGCTGGCTGAACTGCGCCCGCGGCAGCACGAAAACTAACGCGGAATAAAAGTAACGCACCGATTCGTCGGATCCGTACCCGCGGCAGTGTTGTTCGTACCCGCCAGCAATCCCCGTTACGTTAGCGAGAAAAATAGGAATGAAGATGAATTGGAATCGATGTACTGCGCGGATCCTGATTGTCCCGACCCTTTGCATCGCCGGCGCGATGCCCGGAGGCGCTCAGGAATTGCAAACGCCAGCCCGGGCGGTTGCCCCGGCGGAAGCTCGGCCTGGCAACGAGGCGAACGAGTTGCCCGCGGACCAGGTCGTCGCGACGGTCGATGGTGAACCGATCACCAAGCAGGAGGTGGAAAGCACGTTGGCGCCGCAGTTGCAAGGCCAGCAGGTGGCACCTCAACAGGTGCAACAGTTGCAGCAAACTACGGTCAGTTCGTTGATCGAGAGCCGCTTGGTCGAGAAGTACCTCCGCGAGCATGGGCCGCAGGTCAAACCAGCCGAGGTCCAACAAACGCTCGACCAACTTGCTCAGCAACTCGATGCCCAGCAGACGTCGATGGACGATTTTCTTGCCTCCCGCGGCTACACCACGGATATGCTTAAGAAACGCGTGGAGGGCTCGATCGCGTGGCAAAAGTTGCAGCAACAACAGGCCGCCGACGAGCCACAGTTACAAGAGTATTTCGAGGCCAACCGAGCACACTTCCAGGCGCCTGACTTCGAAACGGCTAAAGGCCAAGTGCTCAACGCCTACCTCGGGGCCGTCTATCAAGGGATCGTCCAACAGACCAAGGCGACCGCGAAGATCCAAATCGTCGACCCTGCCATGGCACCTCCCGCTGCGGCTCCCCGGCCAGCAACAACGCCGGTGCCACAGTAGGCATCCGACCGATTAGGTTGGTAAAGGCTCGGTTTTGGGGTAGGCCCTGATGTGAGAGAGGCGATAATTTTGCTCACACACGGACGACTACCCCAGGCCTGGCTGGACCAAGTTTTCGGGGCCCTCCAGGGCCGCAAGCCTGCTGCTGAGATGTCACAGCGATGATATCCGCGACGGTGCCTCGGCCCCGAAGTTTGCAGATACCGGCCCCTACGCGAACAACTCGCGGATCACCTTGCCGGACGTGATCCGGTGCGGCCGCCCCTCCCGATCCTCCAGCATCACATCCGTCGGCATCCCCAACGCGTGCACGATCGTCGTACCGAAGTCACGCGGGCTGACCGGGTCACTCGCCGGATAGGCCCCCTGCGAATCGCTCGCGCCATACACCGTTCCGCCGCGGATACCGCCGCCGGCCAGCAAACCGCTGTAGCAGAACGGCCAATGCTCACGGCCCGCGTTTGCCGGTGTGATCGTCGGCCGGCGGCCAAATTCGCCGACCCAGACCACGAGCGTCTCGTCGAGCATCCCACGGTCCTCGAGGTCTTGCAGCAACGTCGCGAGGGCTTGGTCGGCAGGCGGAATCAGGTCGTTCTTCAAACGGTTGAAGTTGTCGCCGTGGGTGTCCCAGAAATTCTTGCCGTCGTTGTGCCAATTGACGGAAACCAGCGGCACGCCGTGCTCGACCAACCGGCGGGCCATCAGGACCGATTGGCCGTGGATGTTACGGCCGTAGGCCTCGCGGGTGGCCTGAGGTTCCAGGCTCAGATCGAACGCCTCCCGGACGCCGGGCGACGAAAGCAGATCGAATGCCCGGCGTTGGTGCTGATGCAAACCCGCCGTTGCGGCATGCTCGAGCAGTGAATTGCGAGAACGGTCAAACGACCGCAGCAAATCGTATCGCGATTGCAGACGCTGTAGCGACAGGTTGTCCGGCAGACTCAAGGCTGCCGGTCGCCAGTCGGGCGAGTTCGGGTCGCCGGTCAGCAACAAGCCGTCATGGGCGGCTCCCAACCAACCGCCGTGCTGGCCGGGCGCCTCGCCGCCGGGCGCTGCCGGGTGATAGGCCTTCCAAGGGAGCGTCACGAACGAAGGCAAGCCGCCCCCGCCCGGTCGCAACCGCGAAACGAGCGAACCGATGTGGGGTGAATCGCGGTCGCTCGGCGGGGTCGCGTCACTCTTCGTGACCGGCGCCAACTGGCCGGTCACGGTCGCATGGCCGCTCGACAGGTGAGCCGCATCGTCGTGGGACAGCGACCGGATCAGGGCGATCTTGTCGGTCTGCTGAGCCACGCGGCTGAAATGCTCACAGATCTGCATGCCCGGGACACGGGTCGAAATCGGCTGAAAGGGGCCGCGGATCTCCTCGGGCGCGTCGGGCTTCAGGTCAAAGGTGTCGAGTTGGCTCGGTCCGCCCCACATGAACAGGAAGATGCAAGCCTTCGCGGGTTTGCGAACCGCCTTGCCGCCCGCCGCCGAGGAGCGCGCGGCCAAATCCACGGGAGCCTGCGGCTCACTCGCGCTCGCCGCCAGCCAATCACCCAAACCGAGACCGAGCATGCCGATCGCACCGGCTTGCAACAGGTCGCGACGTCCGGCCGCACGTGTGCGGTGAAAGTCGGGGCATTCCGAGCCGAATGAATGTCGGCGGGAGGGTGCTCGCTTCATCACGGCGTTTCCTGATTCCAGGGGGAACGGTACTTCAGCTCGTTTCGCCTGGCGACTCGCGTCGCTCGAATCCGACGTCAGAGCCCTGCATCCTCCGCAGCACATTGCCGATCAAGCTGACGAGACAGGTGCAGTTGAAACCGTTGTGGGAGACTCCGACGCCGGAAATAAAGTCAATCCGACTGATTGGGACTGGCCAGAACGCCTGCAACGACGCGGGGGGACGATAGGGTGGGTAGGAGACCACGAACGTCCTGCTGATATCGCTCGCCTCCTGCACAGAGTGTAAACGAAGTGACCTTCCCGGGCCAAGTGATCAAGAACGCCTGGGCGACTAGGACGCCGCGAGTGCCCGATGCGTTTGCGGGCCGCGCGGGCAAAATTGCCCGCCAGAGCGTCGCTGGTAGCCCTTGACAAAAAAATCCCTAGCCGGATACTGATCGACCTATCGGACGAAAGAGTCCTACCCGAGCAGCCGGACGACCGAGATTTTGAGTACTCGCGTTCGCCCCCGGCGCCGTCGTCACCCGAATATTGACGCCTGATGCCCACAATCAATCAACTGGTTCGTAAGCCCCGCAAGAAAAAGCGGACCTTCAGCAAGTCGCCGGTGCTCGAGAAATGCCCTCAGAAACAGGGTGTTTGCTTGCAGGTCCGTACGATGACTCCGAAAAAGCCCAACTCGGCTTTGCGGAAGATCACCCGTGTGCGGCTGAGCAACGGCAAAGAAGTTACCGTTTACATCCCGGGCGAAGGGCACAACTTGCAAGAGCACTCGATCGTGTTGGTTCGTGGCGGTCGTGTTCGCGACCTTCCGGGTGTGCGATACCAAGTCGTCCGCGGTTCGCGGGATGCTCTGGCGGTTGCGAACCGTAAGCAGGCTCGTAGTCGCTACGGCGCCAAGAAACCCTAACGGCAGCCGCTTTGTCCGGACTCCTGACCTTTCCCCACCACACGCACACGATTTGACCGAATTTTTCGATGGGAAAAATTACCGCCAGCCGCACGATGCTCCAACCGGACCCGCGATTCAAGTCGCCGTTGGCCGGTAAGTTCATCAATTGCCTGATGTACGACGGCAAGAAGTCGACCGCACAGATCGTCTTCTACGACGCCTTGGAAGAAATTTCGAAGCGGGTTCCCGATGCCGAACCGATGCAGGTCTTCGAGACGGCGATCGAGAACGTCAAGCCATACATCGAAGTCCGCAGCAAGCGGGTTGGTGGGGCCAGCTACCAGGTTCCGATGCAGGTCAATCGGGCTCGACAGCAGTCGCTCGCGATCCGCTGGTTGCTCGGTGCCGTCCGCGATAAAAAGGGTCGTCCGATGCACCAAAAGCTTGCTGACGAACTCGTCGCCGCGTACAAGAAGGAAGGCGTCGCGTACACCAAACGCGAGAACACCCACCGGATGGCCGATGCCAACAAGGCGTTCGCTCACTTCGCGTGGTAAAACCGGTTCCATTCGATAAACTGTGACCGCGGTCGGACTCGATCCGACCGCGGTTTTTGTTTGCCCAGACCGCAGCGGCAGGCTGCCGCGAAACGATTGGCCAGCCCATGTCCACCCAAATCGAACGTATCCGCAATATCGGGATCATCGCCCACATCGACGCGGGCAAGACCACGGTCACCGAGCGGATGCTCTATGTCAGTGGAGCCAAGCACCGCGTCGGTCGTGTCGATCACGGCACGACCGACACCGACGACGACCCGGAAGAACAGGAACGGGGGATCACGATCTTCTCTGCCTGCGTCAAGTTCCGCTGGCGCGATCACGACATCAACTTGATCGACACCCCGGGCCACGTCGATTTTACCGCCGAAGTCGAACGCTGCCTGCGAGTGCTCGACGGTGCCGTGGTCGTCTTCTCGGCACGCGAAGGGGTCGAAGCGCAAAGTGAAACGGTGTGGCTGCAGGCGGACCGCTACGATGTCCCGCGGATCGTCTTCATCAACAAAATGGACCGAGAAGGGGCCAATTTCGAAGACGTCTTCAACGACATCGCCCCCCGACTGGGCGGTCGGCCCGTGGCCGTCCAACTGCCCGGTGGGGCGGGGCCGTCCCACACCAGCGACCCGTTCGCCGGCGTGATCGACCTGATCGACATGAAATGGATCGAGTTTGACCCGGCGACCGACGGCAAAGTGGTCAACGTCGTGGAGATCCCCGAGCGTTATCAGGACGACGCGCTGCTGTGGCGGGAACAACTGCTGGAAGCCGTTTACGAGCTGAGCGAAGAGGCCGCGACTTTGGCGTTGGAGGATCAACCGATCCCGCGGGACCTGATCCTGGCGACGCTCCGCAAGGGGACCTTGAGCCGCGAAATCCAGCCGGTCTTTTGCGGTTCGGCCCTGCATGGTCTCGGCGTCCAACCGCTGCTCACCGGAGTCAATGACTTTCTCCCCAGCCCGCTCGACCGGCCGCCCGTCGAAGGGTTCGATCCGCGAAATCGCGATCGCAAGCTGTCGCGAGCCCCCGACGACAAGGCTCCCTTTTGCGCCCTCGTTTTCAAGATTTTGCCCGCCAAAACCGGCGATAACTATTGGATTCGCCTGTACAGCGGCACCTTGTCGCAAAACTCCCGGGTCGCTTGCCCGAATCGGGACGTCAAGGAAAACGTCGCCCAACTGTGGCAGATTCACGCCAGCAAAAAGGAGCGGGACGGTCAGATCGAGACGGTCCGTGCGGGTGACATCTGCTGCGTGATCGGCCCCCGCGTGGCGATCACCGGTGACACCCTCTGCGACACGAAGGAACAGCTCGAATTGCCAAGCATCCGGTTTGCCGAGGCGGTGTTGTCGATGGCGATCGAGCCCGAGAACACGGCAGATCGGAAGAAGTTGCAGGAAACGCTCGAGATGATCAAGCGGCAGGACCCCACCTTCCGCGCGGTCGAGAACGAAGAATTGGGCCAGACCCTGATCAGCGGCATGGGCGAATTGCACCTGGAGGTGATCCAGCACCGACTGACCCGAGATTTCGGCTTGAAGGTCAAATTCTATAAGCCTCGAGTGAATTACCGTGAAACGATCGAATCGAGCGCCGAAGTCGTCGGGCAGTGCAACCGCCATCTCGGCACGCACCACATGTTCGCACGGCTGAAGGTCCGAGCCTCACCGTTGGACAACGTTTCGGCGCCGGTCGAAGTTCGCGACCGCGTTCCCGCCGATTCGGCCCTGCCACCGCTGCTGCGAGCCGCCGCCCTGCAAGAATTGTCTCAACGTGCCGAAGGGGGCGGGGTGGTGGCCGGATTCCCGCTGACCGGGCTGCGGATCGAGATGCTCGACGGCGAAGCCCACGAGGAGGGGAGCGATGAGGTCGCGTTTCGGATCGCAGCCGGAGACGCCTTCGATAAGGCGATCGACAAGGCCACCCCGGTTCTGCTGGAACCGGTGATGCGGATGGAAGTGACGACGCCCGAGGCCTACATGGGCGAAATCGTTGGCGATTTGCTCCAACGCCGAGGGATCGTCGCTAAAACCGAGAGCCGTGGTCAGTTGACGGTGATCACGGCTCACGCGCCGCTGAAGGAACTTTTCGGCTACAGCAGCGCCATCCGCAGCCTCAGCCAAGGGCGAGCCAGCGGCAGCATGGAACCCTCCGGATATCAGCCCGCCCCGCGAGAGGACGCCGCCGCCTTCTCCTATTCGTGACCGACCGATGACCGAACCGCCACGCCCCGAACCCTCGGAACCGTCCGTCAAGTCGCATCCGGGTGACCCCGCTCACGTCGATCCCTCGATCACGACCACCTCGTCCGTGAACCCCTCGTCCGACGCGGCGTCTGCGACCCGGTCCCCAGTGCCGCCTCCGTCGGCCGCGTCCGATCACTTCGAGTTCGTCGTTCGCACCGGTGCCCTGCGAACCCTCGCCGTGATGTCTGCTCGCAGGCGTCACGGTTATGGCGATCGCATCGTCGCCCGTACCGACCGCGGGACAGAGTTTGGCGTGGTGCTGTGTGAAGCGACCTCGGCGGCGGTCGAACAGCTCGAAGAACCGGTCGGCGGCAAGATCCTGCGGGCGATGTCAGCTGATGACGAGAGCCAATGGGCGATCCAACTCGCAAAGACCGCAGAGGACCTCCGATTGATCCGCGACCGGGTCAAACAACTCGGGCTGGCGATGCAGGTGGTCGACGTCGAGCGGCTGTTGGGAGGCGAACGCATCCTGTTCTATTTCGTCGCCGAAAATCGCGTCGACTTCCGTGCCCTGGTCCGGGAACTCGCCCGCGAACTCCAGACTCGGATCGAATTGCGCCAAATCGGGGTTCGTGACGAGGCCAAGCTGCTCGCCGATTACGGGGACTGTGGCAAGACGGTCTGCTGCAATACCCACCTGTCGAAGATGCCACCGGTCTCGATGCGGATGGCCAAGCTCCAGAAGGCGACACTCGACCCGTCCAAGATCTCCGGTCGCTGCGGCAGACTCAAATGCTGCCTCCGGTACGAGTTCGACAATTATGAACAATGGCAGGAACAACTGCCGCCGGTCGGTAGCCGGATCGTGACCGCCGACGGCGCCGCCACGGTGCTGGCTCAGGAATTGATGGCCCAACAGATCTTGGTGCAAACCGAAGACGATCGCAGGATCTTGATTTCCGCTGAGCAAGTCTTGGCGGTTACCCGCCGTGGCGGCAAACCGTCTTCTACAGCGAAACACTGATCGAGCTTCCCGTCCACGTCCGTTTCGGCAGTTTGCCAATCCACCCTCTTCGAGGCGATATCGGTTAAGATGAGAATCGTCCGACGCAGCACCATGCTCTCCCCGTCGGTTCGACGCATGGGATCGGTTCGGTCCAGACCGCAACATGGCTTTTCCGATCAGGAGTTACCGGGATCATGAATCCGGCCGTTCAGGCGATGTATTACTTGCTCCAGCAAGACCCAAGGTACAAGTTCGAAGCCTACCAGTTCGTTCGCGAAGCCCTGGCGTTCGCTCAGGAACAGATGCCCCAGTGTTGGCCGGAGGCATCGACGGTGCCCCCACCGACCGAGTCATTGTCCGGCGACCCGGACGACTCGCCACGGCCGATGGTCGGACGCCACATCTCGGGGCAACAACTGTGCGAAGCCTGCCGGCGGTACGGGCTGCAACAGTACGGTTACCTCGCCGGCATGGTCCTCGATAGCTGGGGTGTTCGCTCCACCGGCGACTTCGGCGAGATCGTGTACAACCTGATCCGGATCGAACAGATGCGGAAAAGCGAAGCCGATCGACGCGAGGATTTCGATGACGTCTACGCGTTTGATTCTGCCTTCGAACCGGTCTTCGAATCGGTAACTTCCGAAAACGCGAGCTGATTCGCGGCAACCTTTCCTCCGCCAGCGACCGAGTAAGCCCATGACCGCATCCACACGCCATGCCCTCTCGGCGCTGCTGTTGGTCGGGTTCATCGGCGGCGTCTGCGGAGTACCCGCCGGCATCGCGCAGGACACCCGACCGCCGGAGACTCAACCCACCGCGGACGCGGCGAGCCCTTCGTCCCCTGCCGCCCAGGCACCTGCCGCCCAGGCAGACCGGCCCAAGCCGGATGAACCGGCTCGACAGGAGTATTTGGGCCGCATCCTGGCGGAACCGATGAGCCACTTGGGGGCAGCCTGGTTGGTGAGACCCGAGCGGGACCTGGAGGAAAACGCCTCTCGGGCGCTCAAGCAATTGAGGCTTCAGCCAGGCATGAAGGTCTGCGACCTCGGGTGCGGCAACGGCTATTGGACGCTCCCTTTGGCGCGTGAGGTCGGCCCACAGGGCGTTGTCTACGCCGTCGATATCCAAATCGAAATGCTGCAACAGCTCAAAGCCCGCGCCGCGGCTCGGCGGCTCGGCAACGTCAAGCCGATCTTGGGCGACGTCGATAACCCACGACTACCGGCAGACGAAAAACTCGATCTGGTCCTGATGGTCGACGTCTATCACGAATTCTCACATCCCGAATCGATGCTATGGGAAATCCGTCGCTCGCTCGCGCCCGAAGGCGTCGTCGCCCTGCTGGAATACCGCGAGGAAGACCCGCGGGTTCCGATCAAGCCGCTTCACAAGATGTCCAAAGACCAAATCCTGCGGGAATATCAAGCCAACGGCTTCAAGCTCGTTCGTGAATACAACGATTTGCCCTGGCAACACCTGATGTTTTTGGCTCGTGACGACAGCCCGTTGCCCGAGGTCGAAGCGGAGCCCTTCGTGGCGGAATGAACGCGACCGAGGTGACGGACGGTCACTCCGAGATCGGTCCTTCGATCCGGATCGCCTTCATCTCTCGCAGAGCCCCAGGCCGCACCCGAAACTTGGGAACGCCCTGCAACGCCAGCTCGAGGGCTGCGGACTCGTCTTGCTCCGTCGTGATCAGGTCACCGACTTCCAGATCGAGCAGGTCGCGAGTGTGAATCCGGGACGTCGCCAACGTCACTACCAACTCCACTTCCGCCCGCGCCCGTTCTCCTTCGAGTTCTCGCCCGGCCTCCATCTCGGCAAGAGCGCCGCTCGAGTCGGGAGCCGAATTCGACCGCTCGCCCCCCGGCGTCTCGATCAGCTTGGCCAGACGTGGGTCATCAGGAGCGATCGGCAACACCAAACGGACCCTGCCGCTCAGGTTTGCCAACGAACAGTCCATCGACAGCACCGTCACCGCGGCGTCCCAATCGCCCAGCGATAACCGCCGCGGGTCTCTTTCAAACCGACGAATGTGGACCTCCGTTTCGCCCACCCGACGCCAACCACGGGCCAACCCCGGCAACCAATCGCCAACCAACCTCGCGACCAACCGAACCTCGATGTCGGTCAGCGGCCGCCCGTCAGCCGGCCCGGGCTCGGCATCACCGCCTAGCATCCGGTCGATCATGCCTTCAGCCAACGACCGCTGGATTTCGATCAGCCAAGGGCCGGCCGGCGGATCAAGCCGCAGCAGATGAAAGCAGCCTGGGGATTCGAGCGTCGCGACCAAATCGCGGCAGGCCATCGCTTGGGCCGGGCGGACCGTGATTTCGATCGGCATCCGCAGCCGGGGTGACGCCGCCGCTGCCCACTCCGTCGCGATCGCTTCGCACCACGCCCCCAGCCCCTCTGCCCAACCGGGTTCGACTTCCCAAACGCGAGCATCAAACCGTTCCGCAGAATCGCGCGCCGTGTCCCCGTCGTTCGAAACCGAGCCCGACGCCGCCGCCCCAGCGTTTACGGGCTTGGCACGGCTCAAGTTCGACGCCGGCCCCGCAGCGTGCTCTCCCGAGGCACGTGGCCCGACCGGGTCGTGCTCACCCGATTCCGAAGCCCCCTCCAGCCGTACTTCACGTCCCATGGCCCGGATCAAACTGTCGATCTGACTCTTCGCGTGTTCGTCTTCCGGCATGCGGTGGCCTCCATTCCCGATCAAGTGCGGATGTGCCCGTCGCCCCGGACGATGTATTTGTAGCTGGTCAGCTCCTTCAACCCGCAAGGGCCGCGGGCATGGAACTTGTCAGTGGAAATGCCGATCTCTGCCCCCAAGCCGAAGACGCCGCCATCGTTGAAGCGGGTGCTGGCGTTGACCATCACCGCGCTGCTGTCGACTCGCTGTGTGAACTCGTCCGCAGCCCGCAGGCACCGCGTGATGATCGCATCGGTGTGATGCGACCCGTAACGGTTGATGTGGTCACACGCCTCGCGAAGCGAATCGACGACCGCGATCGACAGGATCGGACCGAGGAACTCGGCCGAAAAATCGGCTTCGGTCGCAGGCACCCCGTCCGGGATCGACGCCGCAGCTCGGGCATCGACCCGCAGTTCGATCCCCTGTTCCCGCAGCGCCGTGGCGGCCCGGGGTAAGAACTCGGACGCGACCTCGCGGTGGACCAATAACGACTCGCAGGCGTTGCAGACCCCCATGCGTTGGCATTTGGCATTCACCAGCACGCGGATCGCCATCACCAAGTCGGCCGACTCGTCGACGTAGACGTGGCAATTGCCATCGAAATGCTTGATCACGGGCATCTTCGCTTCCGCCGCGACCCGGCGGATCAACGATTCCCCGCCACGCGGGATCGTGACGTCGATCAGGTCGTTCATTTGCAAGAAATGACCCACCGCCTCCCGGTCGGTCGTCGGAACCAACTGCACCGCCCCGGCAGGTACTCCCAGTTCCTGACCCACCTGCTGGATCAATTCGACCAATTTGAGGCTGCTGTGCAGCGCTTCTTTGCCCCCTCGGAGGATCACGGCGTTGCCGCTCTTCACGCAGATCGCCGCAGCATCCGCCGTTACGTTCGGGCGACTTTCGTAGATGAAAAAGACCACCCCCAAGGGGACGCGGCGTTTGACGATCTGCAGCCCGCCCGGCCGCGTGAAGCCCTCCAGCACCGCGCCGATCGGGTCCGGCAGGGCCGCAATCTGTCGGATGCCCGCCGCGATCCCTTCGATCCGGTCCGCATCCAACCGCAGTCGGTCGATCGCCGCGGCGGTCAAACCATACCCTGGCGCTGCGGCCAAATCGGCCCGATTGGCCGTGATGATTTCGTCCGTCGACGCGATCAACCGCTCGGCAGACCGAAGCAGCCACGCGTTCTTGATTTCGGTATCCAAAGATGCCAGATCGCCCGCTGCCGCCTTCGCGGCGAGCCCCAGCTTCCGGCAAGCCGCCGCCAATCCGCCATTGTTCGTTGCGTTCATCTCGATTCGACCAATCCTTTCCAAACACTCGTTTTCTCTCAGTCAAAGTGTCCCCGCTGCCCCTCCCGAGGTCAATGTCGAAACGCCCCCCGAAACGAGCCACCCACAATCGAAACAATCGAAACGTGCCACCCACCTAGGATCGGAAGATGGCGGACGAAAAGTGGGTGGCACCTTCCGACGGGGCGAAAAGTGGGTGGCACCTTCCGGCGTTCCGGTGGCACCTTCCGGCGTTCCGAACGCAAACGGCCCAGGGGGAACCTGGGCCGTGGGGAGGCTTGTGACGCGGATGCGGCGGGTTTGGGGTTCGGGTCAGGTTCGGATCTTGTCGACCATTTGCATTTGACGGTTGTTGGGGCCGATCCTTCCGGCTACGTCCAGGGCGGCTAACGCGGTGTTGTAGACGTCGATCCCCTCGGCGCCGACGTCCATGATCTGGCCGGTCTTAAACCGGCCTCCGGCGCCCGTCACGGCGTGGAAGATCCCAGACAATTCCCGCTTGACGTCGTTGTGCCGCCCGTCGCCCGATTCGGTCGAGATCGTGATCAGCGAGTTTTCCAAGAGCGTCTTGCCGTTGGCTTCGACCGAGTCCTTGCCGTCGAGCCGCTGGAGGAAATAGGCGACCTCACGCATCTTCATGTGCGCGTGCGCCCGCAACTGCTCGTTCTTCTTGTCCTCGCGGAAGGCGTGCCACCATTCGTGACTGCAAGCGTTCGCGCCGGTCGCCTTGCGATGGGCGGCGTCATCGAACTCGAAAACCGTGCGGCCGTCGTATTCGTATTTCCCCGTCAAACGGATCCGCTCACCGGCAGCCAAAAACGTCAGCGATCCGAAGCGGGCCCGGTCGCATTGGATGGCCAACGCGTAAAGGTCGGCCATCAGTCGCCATTCGGCGGTCAATTCCTCGAGCGTGATGTCGATCCCTTCGCCACCCGGATCGGCTTCGTCGCCGTGGATCAGTTTCGAATCGGACGGGGTGCCCGGTGACTGACATCGCTCGGCGATCACCTTTTGCATTTCGAATGCCCGCTGCTCGTATTCGCGAACTCGGTCGAGGTGGTCCGCCAGGCGGGCTCGCGACGTCGCGCCGAGCGGTGAACGATCGCCCGCAAAAAATTTCGTCTGTTCGACGACGGAATCGAGGACGCTGCGATCGAGTTTCTGACGGCGTGGGTCGGCGGCCTGTTCCGTGTCGTCAGTCGACCCGAAGATCCGCGAAAAGAGTGCCTGGGGGCTTTCCTGCATCGCTCCGGCGGCGGTCCCGTCCGGGTTGAAACTGTGGACGTAACGCACCGGCCGGTCGTTGCGACGGAAATAGGTACCGGCGACCAAGGCGGGGACCATCCCTTGGGGCAAGCCGTCGGGGTAGTGGTGATGGCGGATCACTTGATCGAGCGATGGGCCGCCGGCGCGTGCCGTGCCGTTGGGCGGGGCCGCGGTGAAGGCGGCGGAGGAACCGTCGTAGTGAGCGTTGATCCCCGGCTCATCCGCGCGGACGTGGTCGACGTTCCGCATGATCAGCAACTTGTCTGACAACGGCTTGAGCGGTTCGAGCACCCCCTCAAAACCTTCTGTTTGCAGCGGGGAAGGGATTCCCAAACCGAAGAAGACGTTGAACGCCCGTACCGGGACACCGGTGGCCGATTGGGCCGCGGCGGGGGTGGCGAGCATTTCTTCGAGGAACGGCAGACCGATCGAGACGGTTCCGAGTCCCCGGAGCATGGTACGGCGGCTGATGGCGGCTCTGGTCATCACGGTTCTCCTGGCATGGATTCGGGTGGCTTGTCAGCCAAAGGTTGTCATGCGGCCCGATAGCACGACGGGAACATTCACAAAGGCATGGGCTTATCGATTTTCGGTGCGGGTCATCCGCACCAGGTCACTCGTTACGATCGCGGTCATCACGGCGGGATAGGTCCCGCCCCGTTCTTGGGCCGTCGAATGAATCCGTTCGAGGTGCGGCATGTCGGCGGCGACCAGCGGGCGTCCCAGGGCGAACTGGGTCAACTTGCGGGTGATCGCCATCCGCACGCGGTCGCTGGCCGCCAACAGGTCCATCAGTTCCTCCGAAGTCTCGTATTTGACCGCTTCGCGTTTTCCGGGGAAGAGGATCTCGCCGTCCTCCCGCAATTCGTTGCCGTGTTCGTCGATTTCGTGATAGGCGCCGATCCCATCGAACTTTTCCAAACCGAACGCCAGCGGTTCGAACCGCGCGTGGCAGCCGACGCAAGACGAATCGGCCAGCCGGACTTCGGCCAAGCCACGCATCGAAAGGCCCTGCTTCGTCGGGACCGGGGTCGTGTCGACGCAGGGCGGCGGGTGGCCGACACGGCTGTAGAGCAGGTCGTGGAGCACGAACAAGCCGCGGCTGACCATCGAGGCTTCGTCACCGCCGATCGTCAGGACGCTGCCGTGGGTCAACAGTCCGCCGCGCGCCGGGTGGTCGGCCAGTTCGTAGCGGGACATGCCCGCTCCCTTCGCTTTGATTTCATCGGGCGTCAGCGACCGATTGTAGATCGCGACCAGGTGGTAAGTTCCTACCCAGGGGCGATCACCGCTGGTTTCGTTGGCGATCAGCAAGCGGTAATTCCCGTCCCACTTCGCCAGGTTGTCGCCGACATTCGCGGACGCCTGCTCTTCCCCGTTGACGTACAACCGCGTTTGCCCGTCCGGTTCCTTCGTGTAGGCCAGATGCGTCAAACCGGTTTGAGCCGAGCCGCTGGGGCTAGCCTGGCTGGGGAGGCCGTTGTTGTCGGTCCGGGCTGCTCGCAATCGGGCTTCGTAACGATCCTTGTCCTGACCGAGCGTGAAGTTCCGATTGCTCGAACCGTTGGAAAGCGTCACGATCCGTGCCGGGCCGTCCTGGGTCGTGTTGGCCGGTGTCACCCAAGCTTCGACGGTCAACGCTTGCGATTTCTTGATCGCGTCGGTGAGCCGTTTGGCGGGCTTGGGCGTCGCGATCGAGGCCGAGCCATAGACGGTCAATCCGCCATTCACCCAATTCGTCACGTTCGGTTTGTCGATCTTCAGGTCGAGCGGTTCACCGGACTCGGACGAATCGCGGATCGTGTCGCCGGAGCCTTCGTCGAACCGGTAGAGGGCGACCAGATCACGACGATCGGAATTTCGCCAAGCGGCCGCGACGGCCATTGAGGCGAGTTTGTCGTCGTTCACCGCGCCGCCGGCGGCATGATTGCGACGGACGTCGTCGACCGACAACGCCCGGTCGTAAACGGCGGCTAAATGGAGGGTGCCGGTCCACTGCCGATCGCCGGACAACTCGTTGCCGATCGCCAGATGAAACTTGTCATCCCAGTTCGAGAAATCACCCGCGACCTTTTGTTTCGATGAGGCTTGGCCGTTGAGATAGATCACGGCGTTGCCGGCGGCATCGCAGGTATAGGCGACGTGCATCGGCGCGGCGACGACGCTCCCCTTGGCCGAGGTCAGCGAAGGTTCGCCGTTGCCGCTCGACTTGGTCGTGCGCAAGCGGACTTCGAACTGATCGGCGGCTTGGCCGAGCGTGAAGTTGCGAGCGCCGATCCCGTTGGACAGCGTGATGATCCGGGCCGGTCCCGATTGGGTCGTGTCGGCCGGGGTGATCCAGGCTTCGATCGTGATCGCACCCGACCGTTTGATCGACCGGATGAGCCGCGCGGGTGGTTGACCGCTGGCGAGCATGGTGGAGGACGTCACCGCCAACCCGCCCGGTTGCCAACGGGCGCCGGAGGGGTCGGTGATCTTCAGGTCGGTCGGTTCCGCAGCCCCGGAGACGTCGCCGACCCGATCGCCACCTCGTTCCTCGAACCGATAGAGCACTTGCAAACCTTCGCTCACCCGCTGGGGCAGTTTCTTTGTTCGGGCGCGGGTTGTCGCGGATCGCTTGAACTCTCATACAAACCGTAGTGATGAGCCAACCGCGGTGACGCGTAGGTGAAGGGCGCGTTGAGCAATTCCCAGAGCGGTCGATTTTGTTTCCAGACCAAGTCGCCGAAGAACTCGAGCGTCTCATCTCGCATGTCGTTCGCGAGCTGCTGCGTCCACTGGGGGAAACGTTCGGGGTTGGGCCGTAACGTTTCCAAGCGGTTCAAGTCGATCCATTCGTAAATGAATTGTCGCGAGCGGTTGACCGCGCGCGGGTCCCGCAGCATCCGCTCGACCTGAGATTCGAGCTTGGCAGGGTCCTGCAGATCACCCGCTTTGGCAGCATCTAGCAGCCGATCGTCGGGGGGGCCGCCCCAAAGGATGTAGCTCAACCGCGACGCGAGTTCGTAACCGTCGGCGGGCGACGGTTGACCATCACCGAGTTGACGTTCGACGCGGTAGATGAATCGCGGTGATTGCAGCATCGCTTGGAGGACATAACCGACCGACTCGGAAAAGTCGCCACCCGCTTCCGAGACGGCATCGGAAACCCGTAAGAAGGTCTCGACCTCCGCCTGGCTGAGCGGGCCACGCAACAGCTTCAAACCCATCCGTGAAATCAGCTCGGTCATGCACTCGCGGGTCGCCTGGTCGCATTTGGAATGTTTCGCGGCGAAGGCTTTCACGTCCATCCGGCCGACGATTAACTTGGCGAGTCGGGCGTAAGCCTCGACGTGGGCCAGATCGACCCCCAGGTTGTAGGCTGTGTTGGTGAAGCCATCGGCCCGTTCGTCGCGGGGCAAGATCCGGCGGGCATCCGCTTCGACATCGACGCCGACCGCGCCGCGAACCGTTTCGATGTATTCGGTCACGGTCAGCCGCTGCAACCAAGTTGCCGCCGCCGACCCGCCATGCAGGTAGGCCTCGGGGTCGATCTTTTCGACCGACCAAGCCGCCCCGGCATCGATCCAGCGCCGCAAAATCGCTTTCTCGTCATCCGAGAGCGGGGCGCGGTTCTGCGGCATCTCGTCCGATTCCACCTGCTTCCACAACAGGCTCTCCCCGCCTTTACCGGGAACGATCACGTGGCCACTGTCGCCACCGGCAAATGCGGTCGCCTTGCGGGACAGGTCAAGCCCGCCGTCCGTGGTCGACGAATCGTGGCAATCGAGGCAATGCCGCGCGAGCAACGGGGCGACGTGGTTTTCGAAGTAGCGGCCGCTGGCGGGATCGAGTGACGCGGCCGAGTCGCCGGCTTCGTCACCGCGAAGGTTAGTCGAACCGATCGTTAAACCGAGCAGAACGACACAAACGGCCGGCGTGATGAAACCGAAACGCACGCGTAGACCGGCCACGAGGCTGCGGCCGCCAATTGGGCCGGATATCCGAATGATATTTTCCGTCATGACCATTTCATTCGCGTGATGCACGCCGCTGGTGGGATGCTCGCAATGCTGCGCCGTACGTCGGCCTGGACGTCGACAGAGCCGGGGGGTAACGGCTGGATGAATAGGCTGTGGTTGGTATCCGTTCGCTTCTGACGTTAATTTTACCGTGCGAACGCGCGGTCAGCCATGCGTTGCCGCGTCATTTCTATGCCAATTCGCGACACGAGCGGAGGGTCCGGCGGATGCCCCATTCGAAGAAAAAACCGACGAATATCGGACTCGTGTTCCTTCACACGCTGGCCTATTACCGACGGGCGCTGCGGGGCGTTTGGCGATATGCCTTAGCGCGGCCGCAATGGGAATTGACGTCGATCGTTCCCGAAATCGGGACGCTCCGGTTCCACCAGCGATTGCGGCCTGACGGATTGATCGTCACCGCGAATACGCCGGCGGTTGAGGAGTCGCTGCGGTCGTGGCGTCGACCGGCGGTCAACGTGTCGGCGGTGATTCCCGGACAGCGGTTCCCGCGGGTCGGTGTCGACAACCGTCGGGTGGGCCGATTGGCCGCAGAGCATTTCATCGAGATCGGGGTGCGACACTTCGCGTTCGTCGGGCCGGCCCAGCAGGTGTTCTCCAGCGAGCGGCAGGAAGCGTTTTGCGATGCGGTGCGTGAAGCCGGGGCTGACGTCGAGTGCTACATCAGCAAGTCGTCTCAGGGATTCGATCCGCTGGGGCTGCACTGGGACTTGGAGCCCGATGTGCAGCGGTGGTTGCGGAAACTGGCCAAGCCGGTCGGGATCTTCACCCCCAACGACATTTGGGGCGTGCAGGTCTTGATGGCCTGTCGCCGCGCGCGACTGCGTGTTCCCGATGAGGTCGCCGTGATGGGGGTCGACAACGACAGCTTGTATTGCGAGATGACTCGTCCGGGGCTGTCGAGCGTGATCGTGCCGGCGGAACAGATCGGGTTCGAAGCGGTCGCCTTGTTGGAACGGCTGCTCGGAGGGGAGAAGCCGCCGCGGGAACCGTTGCTGTTGCCGCCGGTCGGGATCCGCAGCCGGGCTTCGTCGGAAATATTGGCGATCGACGACGAGCAGGTCGCCGCGGCGATCCGTTTCATCCGCCAGCGGGCGCACCTGCCGTTGCAAGTGGAAGACGTTTTGAAGCACGTTCCGGTCGGACGCAGGACGCTGGAACGTCGCTTTCGCACAAGGCTAGGATGGGGCCTGGCGGCTGAGATCCAGCGGACCCACCTGGCCTTGGCCCGCAGGCTGTTGGCCGAAACCGAGCTGTCGATGCAAGCCGTGGCGATCCAGGCGGGATTTCAAGACTACCGTCACATGGCGCGAGTCTTTCGCCAGCAGTCGGACATGACCGCTACGCAGTTCCGCGCGACCGTCCGCTCACCGACTCGAAATCCGCAGTGACGACGCTCGGGAAATGAGATCGCGGTAGCGTCCGCCGTCGCCGGTGACCTGCACCGCGATTGCGACGAGCCGGTCCGTGCGGGGTTGGTGTATCGGGGCTTGGATGTCAGCGGGTGGATGGATATCAGCGGGTGGATGTGCCTCGCGGGTTCCAATCCGCCAGGACGGCTTCCTTCGTGCTCAGTTCCGCCTCGGTACGCAGTTCCACGTCTTGGGTGCCGATCTTGACATGGGCCAGGACATGGGTGCCCAGCGGGCGTTTTTCTTGCCAATCGAGATAGATTTGGATCCCGCCGTAGGGCCCCGGGCGGACCATCGAGCGGAGTTGTTGTTCGTCAAAGTCCCAGCGACCGAGTCGTGCGTCGGCGGGTTCGCGGAGCGGGTCGAGCAAGACGACCGACAGGTCGCCTTCGATTTGAAACCGTTCGATCGGCACCGGATCACCGTGCTTGTCGATCGCTTGGATCAAGACCTGCATTCCGGTGCCGCCGGGGAGGTCTTCATTTCGGTAGCCACCGGAAAGTGACGGATCGATCCGGATGCCGACCGGTTCGGCGGGCGGTGTTGGGGTGTCGACGCCGCGCAGTGAAGTCGGCTCGGGCAACTCGATTTGGCCTGGCGGCCGCTCGATCGTCGCGTCGCGACCGGCCGGGGGGACCGGTTCGCCCAAGTCGATATCGGGGTAATCGGTGGTTTCTCGGCCCGGTGGGAATTGGACCGAAGGCGGTTGGAACCCGGCACCGTTTCGGGGGCGGCCGTTACCGATATCGTCGCGGCCGAGCGGGGAATCGATCGGTCGAGCCGGAAGCGTCGGCTGTGGTTCGGAAGCATCTCCTGCGCCGCCACGAGGGTCACTCAGGGGCGTTCCGGAAGGACCCGTTGAAGGAGTCGGCCTGTCGATCCGTTCCACCGTGCCGAGTTTTCGGTCGGCTCCGGGGGCCTGTCCACGGCTGCCCGAAGGGATGTGGACCTGGTTGCGACTCCTCGCCAATTTTTCTTGAAGAACTTCGTTGTTGTATTCGGCTTCGTTGAGCTGATCCTCCAGCGTCCGTAGCTCACGGATCATCTTTTGCTGGTACACTTCACGGTAGGCCGCGCCGCGACAACCGGCGATCCCCGCGATCAGCAAGAGCCCTACCCAGGCCATCCGACCGGTCGCTGACCGAGGGGCAGACCGGACCTTCAGCGGCCCGTCCGTGAGGCGGTCGCGAGTCGGGACGGCGGGGCAACGGCGGTACGGCAACGCTTCGCTGGCTCGGCGGAATTCGGTAGTCAGCCCATCGCTAGTAAGGGAATGCCATCCCTCCCTGCGGGCGATGCTGTCGGCAGTAACAAGCCCCGGGGGGGCAAGTCAAGACGAAAGGAATTCTGTGAGCGGATCTGAACCAGGCGTCACCGAGGTTGCTCAGCGATTCACCCCCGCCACGCTCGCCAGGCGGGGGGTGCGATACCACTGGGCGATCTCGCTGTCGATCGCGTTGGGCGTGGGAATCGCGACGGCGGTGATCACCGGGGCGTTGGTGGTCGGCGACTCGATGCGAGCCAGCCTGCGGGGATTGACGATCGACCGGTTGGGGCGGGTCGATCAGGTGATCTTGCCGGGCGTCTTTTTTCAAGCGGATCGGATGCCGGATCAGGTCGCCGGACGAAACCTTTATCCGGTGATCTTGTTCGATCAGGCGGTCGTGGAATCGGGGACCGGAGATTCGATCCGCCGTGCCGGGTCGGTCCAGGTGTTGGGGATCGACGCCCGCTTTTGGGAACTCGACCCGTCGTTTGCGGACGCCGCCGCTGCCGAGGCGAGCGGGATTCCGACGGGCGAATTGGGAGAAGATGAGATCCTGGTCAATCGGGCGGTCGCGGATGATCTGGGGCTGAAGGTGGGCGACTTGGTGACGGTGCGTCTGCCGGCGGAGCAAGCGGTTCCGGCTGACAGCCCGCTCGGACGCCGCGATTCGCAGACCGAGGGGATCCCCCGGCTTGAAGTGGTCGCGATCGTCGAGAACCGCGGTATCGGTCGGTTCGCGCTACAGCCGAATCAGGTCGAGCCGATGACGGTTTGGTTGAACCGCGAAACGATCGCCGAGACGCTCGAGCGGGACGGCGCCGCCAACGCGTTGTTAGTCACCGCGCCGGCCGCTGCCGCAGGTCGCGGGAATCGCGATCCGGATAACGCCGAGGCGGAGCAAGCTTGGGTCGACGAATTGCCGCTGGGGCTGAGCGATTTTGGCCTCCGGTTGACACGCGTTCGGCAAACGTTCTCGCCCGGCGATGCCGACTCGGACGCCGACGCCGCCTCGGACGCCGACGTGAGCGAGTCCGCGGGAGATACCGGTGGGCCGGATTCGGCGGTCGTTTTCGATTACTTTCACGTCACCAGCGACCGCTTGCTGCTGCCCCAAGTGGCGGTCGATGCGATCGTCGCGAGGTTGCCGGCGGGCGACGCGCTGCCGATCCTGACTTACCTGGCTAACGCGATCGAAGTGCTCGACGACTCGGGCGATGTCACCGCTTCGGTTCCCTACAGCACGATCACCGCGCTTGCACCCGGCGGCGTGCTGAACATGGACTTCTCGCCGCCCGAGGGCGACGGTGAACGCGATCCCGAAGCCGGAATTGCGACGGGTGATGCAGGAGAGCTCGGCAGCGCGACGGCTGGCGGCCCCGTCCCGATCGTGCTGAACGATTGGGCGGCCGGCGCTTTGGGGGTCGAACCGGGTGCCACCTTGCGGGTCGCTTACTACGAGCCGGAAGTGGAAGACGGTCGCGAGATCGAGCGTACCTTCGACGCGGTCCTTGCGGGGGTTGTCCCGATCACGCGGCCGTCGCGACCGTACCGACGGACGCGCGCGGCCGAGTTCGATCAGCGTCCGACGATCTACAACGACCCCGATTTGACACCGACCGTCCCGGGGGTGACCGATCAGGATTCGATCTCGGATTGGGATTTGCCGTTTCCGCTGGAACGCGAGATCAGCAATGACGACGACCTGTATTGGAACGAGTACCGGTTGACGCCCAAGGCGTTTATACCGTTGGCCGCGGGGCAACGGCTTTTCTCCAGCCGTTTCGGCGATACGACTTCGTTGCGGATCGATGCCGAGCGGGTCGACGACCCGGCGGCGTTGGAGCGTGAATTGGTCGCGGCGGTTGTGTCCCAACGCAGCCGGCTCGGTTGGGGTGTGATCCCGCTGCGACGTCAGCAGCTCGCCGCATCACAGGGAACGACCCCTTTTGACGCGTTGTTTTTGTCGCTCAGTCTGTTCGTGATCTTGGCCGCGTTGATGTTGATCGCGCTGTTGTTTCGGCTCGGCTTGCTGCAACGGGCACGTGAGTACGGCGTGTTGTTGGCGACCGGATTTCCGGGCGGGGCCGCTTCGAAATTGGCGTTTCGAGAAGGGGCGTGGATCGCCGGTCCGGGCATTTTGTTGGGGGTCGTCGGGGGGATCGGTTATGCCGCCGCCGTCTTGGCGGGCCTGCGATCCTGGTGGGTCGGCGCGGTGACGGTTCCGTTTTTGGAGTTTCATGCGAGCGGCCGGAGTTTGGTATTGGGCGCCTTGGCGGGGGCTATCGCTTCGTTGGTGACGATCGGGTTGACCAGCCGCCGGTTGCGGATGACGCCGGCTCGAGAACTGCTTGCCGGTCGCATCGTCGAAGGGGGCGATGGGGGTAACGGGGGTGATGGGGGAAAGTCGCGTCGCCGGTTCGCGAAATTGCCGTGGGTATTGCTCGTCATCGCGGTCGGCATTTCGGTCGCGGGTTTGCGGACGAGCGGTCCGGCGCAAGCGGGGGCGTTTGTCGGTGGCGGGATGATGCTGCTGGCCGCTTCGCTGATCGCCATCCACGGCCGGTTGTCTCGGCGGCCGACGGTGCAGCGGGGGACACCGGTCCGGCATTATTCCTTGGTTCGGTTAGCTTGGGCCAACGTCGGCCGCAACCCGCTGCGGAGCACGCTGTCGATCGGTTTGATGGCGTGTGCTTCCTTCTTGATCATTTCGATCAGCGCCTTTCAGTTGAGCCCGTCGGAATCGGGCGTCGGCGGATTCGATCTGATCGGCCGCACCGCGACCCCGCTCTATCGGGACCTGAATGACGCGGTGGTGCGATCGGAATTGCTCGGACCCGACGCCGAGCGATTGGCTTCGTCCACCATCGTCCCGCTGCGGCTGCAGCCTGGCCAGGACGCCAGTTGCAATAACCTTTATCAGGCTTCGCAGCCGCAAGTTTACGGCGTACCGCCCTCGATCGCGGAAGCGACTCGCGCGACACCGTTCGCCTGGGCGGCCGCGACCGACAGGCCGGTCGTTGCCGCGGGGGAAGGCAACGGCGGTGGAAATGGCAGCGCAGGAGACGGCGCCGTGACGGGCGGCGTCAGCGGCGAGGACGGCGAGGCGGCTTGGTCTCCGTGGGACGCGCTGGCGGTGCCTGCGGCGGGGACGGCGGAAGACCCGTTGCCGGTGGTCCTCGACCAAAACACGGCGATGTGGAGTTTGCAGATGCGTGGCGGGTTGGGCGAGGTCCGATCTTTTTCCTGGCGGGAGGGCGAAACGATCCACTTCCGGGTCGTCGGTCTGCTGATCAATTCGGTACTGCAAGGGAGTCTGATGATCGGCCAGGAGAACTTCGAGCGGCACTTCTCGCACGTCAACGGGTTTCGCATTTTCCTGGTCCGGACGCCCGAGCCGGATGCGGTTCGCGGCGTGCTCGAAAACCGGCTCGGCGACGTCGGGATGGACGTCACACCCAGCCGCACGATCCTGTCGCGGCTGATGGCGGTGCAAAACACCTACTTGCGGACGTTCCAGAGTTTGGGCGCGCTCGGGCTGCTGCTGGGCACGGTCGGGTTGGCGATCGCGCAGCTTCGCAGCGCGTTGGAGCGGCGGGGTGAACTCGGCGTGATGCGGGCGATCGGGTTTGCCAGGCGGCGGTTGGGCGCGGCGGTGATGTGGGAAACCGTGGTCTTGTTGGCCGCGGGGATCGGCAGCGGCGGGTTGTGTGCCGTGCTGGCGGTCGCCCCCTATTTGGTGGCCGGAAAGACGGTGCCGCCGATCATCGGCCCGCTGATGTGGGTGTTGCTGATCGCCTCGTTTGGCCTCGCGGCCGGTTCGTTAGCGGTCGCCCGGGTGGTGCGGATGCCGTTGGTCGATGCCTTGCGAAAATGATCGGCGCGACCGTGCCGTCAGCCCCGTGGCGAGGCGATTTCGGACCGCAGGAATCTTCCGGTGACACTCGCCTGCGATTCGGCGATGCTGTCGGGGGAACCTTGGGCGACGATCCGGCCACCGTCCACGCCTGCGCCGGGGCCGATATCGATCAGCCAATCGCAAGCTCGGATCACTTCCAAGTTGTGTTCGATCACGATCACGGTGCTGTCGGTTTCGACCAGCCCTTGCAGGACCCGGATCAGTCGTTCGACGTCTTGGAAATGGAGTCCCGTCGTCGGCTCGTCCAGCACGTAGAGCGTGTGGCCGCGGGGTGGGCGGGCCAGTTCCGTACCGAGTTTGATCCGTTGGGCTTCGCCGCCACTGAGCGTGGTGCTGGGTTGCCCCAATTGCAGGTAGCCCAAGCCGATGTCTCGGAGCGACGCGAGCAGCTGGCGGATTCGTGAGAAGCTGTCGAAGAATTCAGCCGCTTCCGCGATCGTCATTTCGAGCACATCGGCGATCGAATGCCCCTTGAACCGCACCGCCAGCGTTTGGCGGTTGTAGCGTTTGCCACCACACCGTGGGCAGACGACAAACAGGTCGCTGAGGAAGTTCATCTCGATCCTCTGCACGCCCTGTCCTTGGCAACCGTCACAGCGGCCCGTGCCGGCATTGAAACTGAAGCGGCTAGGGCCAAACCCGCGTTGTTTCGCTTCGCGGGTGGCGGCGAAAACTTTGCGGATCTCGTCGAGCACGCCGGAGTAGGTCGCGGGACAACTGCGCGGCCCGCGACCGATCGGGCGTTGGTCGATCCGGATCAACTTTTCGATCCGTTCGGCACCCCGCAGCGCCATGTACTTGGCGGCCGCCAGACCGGCGATCTCCGCGGGATCGTTCGCGGGCAAATCATCGTCCTCGGCAGATGCGGAAGACGATCCGCGACTTCGGCCGCGCTGCTGATATCCGGCTGCCACGGCCTCGGCGACCCGCTGAGCCGCGAAACTGGCGAAGTGATGATGCAACGCCGGGACGAGCGTGTTGTTGATGAGCGAACTTTTGCCGCTGCCGGAAACGCCCGTCACCCCGACGAGCAATCCGAGCGGGAAGCGGGCGGTGACGTTTTGCAGGTTGTGGGTCTTAACGCCGACCAGGTCGACCCAGCGGCCGCGAGCCGGTTCGCGATGCGGGCCCGGCGCGACAGCGGATTTGCGACCGCTGAGGTATTCGCCCGTCACCGAGTGCGGGTCGGCAGCGACCTCCGCCGGCGTCCCCTGGCTGATCAACCGCCCCCCTTGGGGGCCGGCACCGGGGCCGAAATCGACTAACCGATCGGCCGCCCACATCATCGCCTCGTCATGCTCGACGACCACCACCGTGTTGCCTTGGGCTGACAGGTCACGGAGCGAGCGGATCAGCCGTTCGTTGTCGCTGGGATGCAACCCGATCGAAGGTTCATCCAGCACGTAGCAGACGCCGACCAATCCCGATCCGAGGCTGGTGGCCAACCGTACCCGTTGGTGTTCGCCACCGCTCAGGGTCGCCGCGGGGCGATCGAGACTGAGGTAGTGCAAACCGACGGAACCGAGAAATTTTAAACGCCGCACCACTTCGACGGTGATCCGGTCGGCAACCGCGACGGCGGTCGGATCGAGTCGATCGGCGACGGATTCGAACCAGGGGATCGCGTCACCGACCGAAAGCGCCGTCGTCGCGACGATATTTTGGCCGGCCAGGGTTACCGCCAAGGCTTCGGGACGCAACCGTCCGCCTTCGCAGTCGGCACAGACGCCCCCGTCGACTTCCCCCAACCCGTCACAACCGGGGCAGGCGCCGTAAGGGCTGTTGAAGCTGAAGGTGCGGGGTTCCAGTTCTTGAAAGCTGTCGCCACAGCCCGGGCAGGCGTTGAGCGTGCTCAGCAAACGTTCGTCCCAATCTTGGTCGCGAGCCTTGTCCCGATTGGCGGACGTCAACAACGTCATCACGCCGTCGCCGGTCCGCAGGGCGACCCGTGCCGATTCGGACAGCCGCGATTCGTTCCCCGGTCGCAGCACCAGCCGATCGACGACGGCCTCGATCGTGTGTAATTTCCGAGGTGCCAACTCGGGCACCTCATCCAGCGGATGGATCACGCCGTCGACGCGAGCGCGAACCCAACCGTTGCGGCGGATCTGCTCGAAAACTTCGCGGTGGTTGCCTTTGCGGCCGCGGACGAGCGGGGCGAGCAGCACCATGGACGTTTCGGCGGGATAGCCCGCGAGGGTCGCCAGGATCTGGTCGACCGATTGACGGGCAACCGGTTCGCCGCAGCCGACGCAGTGCGGGGTACCGGCCCGGGCGTAAAGCAATCGGAGGTAATCGTAGATCTCGGTCACCGTGGCCACGGTGCTGCGGGGGTGCGTCGCGCCGGCTTTTTGGTCGATGCACAGGGTCGGCTGTAGCCCGTCGACACGATCGACATCGGGGCGAGGCAATTGATCGAGGAATTGGCGCGCGTACGCCGACAAGCTTTCCAAGTATTGACGCTGGCCTTCGGCGAACAGCGTGTCGAAGGCGAAGGAGCTTTTGCCGCTACCGGATACCCCTGTGATCACAGTGATCTGACCGTGCGGGATGTCGAGATCGATCGATCGCAGGTTGTGAACGCGTGCGCCACGCACACGGATCGCGGGAACTTCTTTCAAGGTCGATGTCACTTGCGATCCGGTCCGCCGGATGCGGAGTGGTAGCCGTCGGGATAACGTTTCGCCCAACTCCATTTGTGGATCTCCATCGCCACCAGCACCGTCAAGGCCAGCATCAGCAACGTGGCCCAAGTCCGCAGGCCGACGGGTTCCGTCTGCAAGATGTCGCGGAGGATCGGCAGGTTCATGCCGAGGATGTGGACCACCAGGGCGCCGACGACGCCGGCCAATAGGTAGGGGCTGCGGAACGGTGAGAAGGCGAAAGCCGTTTTGGTTTCCGATCGGTTGTTGCCGACGTGGATGTTCTCAAATAGCACCATCAGCAGCAGCAACAGGTTGCCGGTCTGGAGCGTCGACCAGCCCTGCGACAGCCCGTAGATGTAGAGCCCGAAGGCGACCGTCGCCATCACGCCGGAGGCGATCAGGGTGCGTTCGATCATCAGGCGGTTGAAGATCGGTTCTTCGGGCGGGCGCGGACGCCGTTTCAGCACGTCACCTTCACTCGGCTCGAAGGCCAGTGCCACGCCTTGGATGCCGTTGGTGACGAGGTTCAGCCACAACAGTTGGACGGGGAGCAGCGGTAGTAGGATTTGGGGACCTGTCCCTTCGGTCGCTCCGGGGAAACCGCCGGCCATCAAAGCCAGCACCCCACCGGCGGCTAACGCGAAGCAGACCAGCATCACCTCGGCGGCGCCGGTGGCGGTCAATTGGGCGACCACTTTGCGGACGTTGTCGTACGCGACTCGGCCCTCTTCGATCCCGCCGACGATGCTCGAAAAATCGTCATCGCTGACCACCAATTCGGCGGCCTCACGGGCGACGTCGGTCCCGGATAGGCCCATCGCAACCCCGATGTTGGCGGCCCGTAGCGCCGGGGCGTCGTTGACGCCATCGCCCGTGACCGCAACAAAATGCCCGACCCGCTGGGCCGCTTGGACCAAGTCCAATTTCTGTTGCGGCGCCACGCGGGCGAAGATGCTCCGTTCTCGGATGATCTCTTCCAGTTCGGTTTCGGATTTCCCCTCCAGTTCCGCCCCGGTGATCGCTTCGGTTTCCTCACTAGCGATCCCCAACTCGCGGGCGATCGCGGTCGCCGTGATCGGGTGGTCGCCGGTGATCATGCAGACCCGCACCCCTGCCTGATGGCAATGGGCGATCGAATCTTTGACACCCGGCCGCAGCGGGTCGATCATCCCGATGAAACCGAGCAGCGTCAAACCGCTCGGCTCGACCGACTTTTTGTCCAGTTCCTGTTCGCTCGGCGCAGGTCCCATGGCGAGCGCCAAGACGCGATAGCCCTCGATGGCCAGTACCTCAGCCGCTTCCGCGAACCGCTGACGGGCCTCCGAGTCCAGATCGCACATCTCAACCACCCGCTCCGTCGCCCCTTTGACGAAGACCCGGACCGCGTCACCGTCCCGGTGATAGGTCGCGGCGTAGCGGTGTTCGGCTTCGAACGGGATCTCGTGAACCTGCGGAAAGGTCCGCGAAAGTTCATCACGGGAACGACCGAGTTTGCGGGCCAGCGCCAGCAACGCGATGTCGGTCGCGTCGCCACGCCAATCCCACTCGCCATCATGCTTGTACAGGTCAGCTTCGTTGCAGAGTGCCCCAGCCAAGACGAGATCGCCAAGTCCCTCCGCGCCATCGATCCCGATCGGGTTCTCTCCGTCCCTGACTTCGCCTTCGGGCGAGAAACCTTCGCCGGTGACTTCCAATCGCTTGCCGTCGGTCAGGAGGACGGTTCGCACCGTCAACTCGTTGCAGGTCAGCGTCCCCGTCTTGTCGCTGGCCACCATCGTGCAACTGCCGAGCCCTTCGACCGCCGCCAACCGGCGGACGATGACTCGCCGCTTTGCCATTCGCGAGGTCGCGATCGCCAACGCCACCGTCAGGGCCGCCGGCAAACCTTCGGGGATGGCGGCAACGGCTAAGGCGACCGTGAACAGGAAGATCTGGTCGAGGTTTTCCCTGCCGTGGATCAACACGCCGATACCACCCAGCACCGTCGCGATGATCAATACCACCGCGGCCACCAACCGGGCGAAGCCGTGCATCCGTTTGAGCAAGGGTGCCGTCCCGGAATCGGCCGACGTGACGGCCTGGGCCAAATGCCCGACTACCGTCTCGGCGCCCGTCTGGACGACGATCCCACGGCCACGCCCGCGGGTAACGACGGCCCCGCCGAAGGCCATGTTTTGCTGGTCACCCAGCGGCGTTTCGGCGGCCCCCTGCCAGTCGGGGTCTTTCGTGACCGCGACCGATTCGCCCGTCAGGAAAGATTCGTCGATCTGCAAGCCTTGGGCGGAGAGCAGTCGCAGGTCGGCAGGAACCCGGTTACCCGATTCCAGGAAAACCAGATCGCCGGGAACGACTTCTTCCGATGCGATCTCGCGAGTCGCGCCGTCACGAGAGACGGTCACGCGGACATGCAGCAACTTTTGCAACGCCCGGCTGCTCTGTTCGGCTCGCCATTCCTGATAGCCGCCGATCAGCGAATTGGCCAGCAGCACGATGCCGATGAATGAGGCGTCCTTCCAGTCGCCGATCAGGATCGCGACGACCGCGGCGAGCCCGAGAACGAAAATCAGTGGGTTGTAGAACTGCCGCAGCAAAATTCCCCACCAAGTCGGTGGCGCGGCTTCGGGAAGCTGGTTCGGGCCGTGACGTTCCAACCGCCGACGAACCTCGGCGTCGCTCAGGCCGGTGGAAGCCCCGTCGACCCGTTCGATGACCTCACCCGATTCGAGTGCATGCCAAGGGGTCGCCTGCTTCATTTCGGGGTTGGGCATGCGATCGTTCGAACCGGTTTGCGGAATTTCCTACTTGAAGTCGATGCACGGCCGTTGATTACACCCCCAGATTAACGGACCGACAAGGTCCCCACCGGAGATGATTGGCCGCTGAAGCGTCGGTTCGATGGCGACCCCGAAGGCTCCCGCGGCGCCGTATTGTATCTGTCGAAAGCAGCTCAGATTCAGCGATCGGACCGCCCGCACGGATCGTTGACCGATTCCTGCTTCCGCCGCGAACGCCGGCTTCCCAGAACGGTTTCAGCGCGATCGCTGACTTCCGGAGCGTTTGGACTTGAATCCTTCGATCCCCTCGCGGGCGTCGGGCAATTCGAGGCAGCGGACATAGGCGGCCGTGTCGGCAAAGAACGCGACTTTGGGCTGTAGCCCCTCGTCGGCGTGAACCAGCCGCTTGGTTTCCGTGAGCGCCGTGGCGGGCAACGCCAGCAGCGATTCGGCCCATTTACGGGCAGCCGGCAGCAACTCTCGGGTCGGGACCAGTCGATGGACCAACCCCCACTCGGCGGCCTGCCGCGCCGGGATCGGTTGCCCGGTGACGCAGAGTTCCATCGCGCGGGACTTGCCGACCAACGCGGTCAACTGGGCGATGCCGTAGCCGGGTGGCCAACCGAGCAGCACCTCGGGCATGCCGAATCGTGCGTCATGGCTGGCGATCCGAAAATCGCAAGCGCAGGCCGCGACGCAACCGCCGCCCAACGCCGCGCCGGCGATCGCCGCGATGAAAATCTGCGGCAATTGCTCCCAAGAGAGATACAGCCGTGCTTGGCGATAACTGAGTTCCTGCGCTTCGACCATCGACAGCGTGCCGACTTCGGGGACGTCGTCACCGGCACAGAAATCGTCACCCCCGCCGCTGACGATGACGACGCGGATTTCGGGGTGGCCGGCGAGGTAACGGTTGATCGCTTCCCAATCCTCTGTCATCCGCACGTTGACGGCGTTCTTCTTTTGGGGCCGATCGAGACGCACCGTCGCGATCGCGCCGTCGACCTCGACCCGGATCGTCGTGGTGTTCGGCAGCGGCAGCGGCCCTGCGGTTTCGGCAGCGGGGCCGGAGACGCCGCCGACGGACGAATGATGCACGGATTGCTCGTGGGCGAGAGATACGATGCCGGGCTGGCCCGGCAGAGGGCCGACGGGGCCCAAGCCGAGCTTAGTCTTTTCGTCGATCCGGCGAGCGACCTTTTCCAGTTTGACGACGGCCCGCCGATGGGTGCCGCGGCCGATCGCTTCGTGCCGGTCATGGGCGGTGACTTCGAAGTCGATCGTGCGACCGTCGATCGCGGTCACTCTCGCCACGGCGCAGACTTCAGCCCCCAGCGGCGTGGGGGCCAAATGTTCGATCCGTACGTTCGCCCCGACGGAAGCTTCGCCCGCTTCCAAGTAGGGTTCGATCGCCTTGCGGGCCGCCCGCTCCATCAGCAGGATCATGCTGGGGGTCGAAAAGACAACGGCCGAAACGGACGTGTTGCTCGGTGCCCAAACCGCCGTCGGGGTTAGCGACGGCGGAGGGTAACCCAAGTGGATCGCGTGCTCGGCACCGACCCTCCAGACGAGATCGGCTTCATCGCCGACCTTCAAACCGGGTAGCATCGACTGAGATCAGCTCAATCCGGTCAAGCGACCGCTGCTGTCACCGACCCGTTCGGCAGGCGTCCCCATCATCTCGAGCATCGAGAGGAAGAGGTTGCCCATCGGCGTGTCGGTTTCATACTTCAACCGACGGCCGGTGCGGATTTGTCCGCCGGCACCACCCGCCAACACGATCGGCAGGTCGTGGTGCGTGTGTCGGTTGCCGTCGCCCAATCCGCTGCCGTAGAGGATCATCGAGTTGTCCAGCAGCGTGCCGTCGCCATCCGCGACCGCGTCGAGCTTTTCAAGGAAGTAAGCGTACTGTTCGACCAAGTAGTGATCGATCTTCTCGAGCTTGCCGACCAATTCCGGATCGTTCCGGTGGTGGCTGATCCCGTGGTGCGATTCCTTGACGCCGACTTCGGTGTAACTGCGGTTCCCACCGGCGTTGTCGAGCATGAAGGTGGCGACGCGGGTGGCATCGGTTTGGAAAGCGACCACCATCAGGTCAAACATCAACCGTGCATGCTCGCGGAAGGCTTCGACCCGGCCGTAGGGAACTTCCAGATCGGGCAGGGCTTCACGGTCTGCCCGTTCGGCCTGTTCGATTCGGATTTCCAGCTCGCGGACGCCCGAGAAGTACTCATCGAGCTTCCGGCGGTCGGTGTCACCGACCTGCTTGATCAGCTTCTTCGCGTCTTGGGAGACGACATCGAGGATGCTCCGCCGAACTTCGTTTCGCTCGCGACGCTCGTGGGTGTCGCCGGACCCGAACAGCCGCTCGAAAGCGAGTCGCGGGATCGTCTCCTTCGCCATCGGCGTCGTCTCGTTCCGCCACGAGATGTTGGACGAGTAGGCACAGGAGTAGCCCGAGTCACAACTGCCGGCGTTGCGGCTGCCGACCAAACCGAGTTCGATCGATGGCAGACGCGTTTGTCCGGAAAGCTGTTGTGCGCAGATCTGATCGACCGAGACGCCGAGGTGAACACGGCTGGAAGTCTTCAAAGGCCGTGCCGAAGTCAAAAAGCTTGCCCCGGCCCGGGCGTGGTCGCCGGCACCGTCTTTGTGAGCCCGGCCGTTGTCGTGCGTCAGGCCGTCGATCACGTTGATCTTCGCCTTCATCGACGCCAGCGGGCTGAGCGTTTCGGACAATTCCCACTCGTCCCCCTCGCCTTTGCACTCCCACTTCGGCTGGATCACGCCGTTGGGAAAGAACAAGCAAGCCATCCGGACGGGGCGTTTATCGGCCGGCGTCGGGGCGGCGAAGGCACTCCGGGCGAAGGGTGACATCGCTTCCAAGCTGGGGAGGCCCATCACGACCCCGGCACCACGGAGTAGTGACCGCCGGCTGAGGGCTGCGCCGCGGATCGTTCCGCTCAAGTTGCTCGGTGTGTGGTCATTCTGACTCATGGTAGACTCCTGATTCAGCTTCAAAGTACTGGAACGGCCGACTGACAACGACCTGTTTTACCAGATCGGCCAATCGGTGGTCATCGGATTCACTCAATCCGATGATCTGCTCGATTACACAGCGATCATTCGGGTTCAATTCCCGTCCGATGCCGAAGGCGAGCAATTTTTCCGCGACGGTCGTCGCGAACCGAGCGTTCTCGGTTTTCCTCAAGATCTCAGCCAACTCGCGACCGCCTGTGAACGCCCGCCCACCCGGCAGTTCGCCCGATGCGTCGATGTCACTGTCGCCACGGTATCGGCCGATCGCGTCGTAATCCTCAAACCCGAAGCCGAGCTCGTCCATGACCCGATGGCAGGACGAACAGGACGGGTTTTCGCGATGGATCACGAGTTGCTGACGCATCGGCAGCGAAGACGTGTCTTCGCCGGCATCCTCGAGTTCCGGCACGTTGGGCGGCGGTTCGGGGGCCGGCGTCCCCAAAATGCTTTCCAAAATCCACTTGCCACGCAGCACGGGGCTGGTTCGCGTCGGGAAACTGGTCAATGTCAAGACGCTGGCGTGGGTCAGAATTCCCCGCCGCGGTGAACCTTCGAGCGACACGCGAACGAACCCGTTGTCATCCGTGTCGACCACGTTCGCATCGGAAGCGTCGGCGGCCGACGGCAAAGTGATGCCGTAAAAATCGGCCAAGGCCGCATCGAGATAGGTGTAGTCGGCATTCAGCAATTCGCCGGCCGGATGATTATTTCGCAGCACATCGAGGAACAGTCGCTGGGTCTCGCCGGTCATCGAGGCGACCAGTTCGGGGCTGAACTCGGGGAACTTACTTTCGTCACGCGTCATCGAGTCGAGGTTTCGCAATCCCAACCACTGGGCCGCGAACTGGCTGCCGAGCGATGCGGCTTTCGGATCCTGGAGCATCCGGTCGACCTGATTCGCCAAAACCTCCGGTTCGAACAGCTTTCCTTCGTCGGCCAACCCGAGCAGTTCCTCATCCGGCATGCTGCTCCAAAGAAAATAGGACAACCGCGAAGCGAGTTGATGATCGGTCAAACGGAACTCGCCCCCTTCGTCCGGCTCGACACCCGGGGCGGGCAATTCGACGCGGAACAGAAACCGGGGTGAAACGAGCATCCCGGTGATGGCATCTTGCAAACCGCGGTGGTACGAAGCCCCGCGATCGGTCGCTGCCTTCACCAGACCGACGTAGCGACCGAGTGTTTCCTCATCGACCGGCCCGCGGAAGACGCGGCGGATCAACGGTTCCAAACAGAGTTTCGCGGCCCGTTCGACTTCGACGTAATCGTTACCCCGCTTGGTCGCGACCCGCTGAACGATCACCGATTGGCTCGGCGGCAACATTTCCTGCGGGAAATCTCGCGGCCCTTCGACGATCACTTTGCGGAGCAGGAACGCCAATTCTTCGCGGGGGATCTCACGATCGATCGTCAATGATTTTTCAAACTGGTCCCGACCGGCCGCGAGCGCCTCCTCGTCCAGCCGATCGATCCGATCGAAGGCCGCCAGTTCGCTCAAGTCTGCCGGCGTCTCCGGCAGGGTCGCGACGAGCAAGCGAAACGTGCCGGCAGCGAACTCGTGATCGACAGTCGCCGAATGGTTCCCGCCGCCGTCACCGAACTTGAACGTTTCGGCAAGTAACGGCTTGCCGCTACCGTCATAAACCGCAATCGGCTGTTCCTGCTGCTTGTCGGTAGCCCCGCTGCCGTTCACCCGCACCCGATAAACCCCGGGCGTCTCGATCTCGAATTCGACCCAGGCGAACGATTCGTGCGGGAAAATGCGGCCGTAAAACGATTCGGTGAACCCTTCGCCGACGATCGCGAGCCGCTCGCCAACCATCTCGATCGTCTCTTTCTTCAGCGACTCGGGGTCGAGCAAGACGGACGAGGCGACCATTTCGGCCGCGTCGAGGTATTTTTCGAACAGCATCGGCGGCATCGCCAAGACGTCGGCGTTGTTATCGAAACCGCCACCGACTTCGTCCGATGGGAAATCGCCCGTCAAATCCAGCTCGACGCCAAACAGGTCACGGATCGTGTGGTTGTACTCCACCCGATTCAGACGCCGCGCGGTCACCCGGCCCGACTTGGGACGCAGGTCGCAAGTCATGCTGTAAATCGCCTGGTCGATCGACCGCGACAGCTCGCTCCGCTCGGCATCGGTCGGCAGCAAGGCGTCATCCGGCGGCATGGCGCCGAACCGAATCATTTGCAGGACCCGGTTCCACATTTCGGGATCGGACTCCGCGTGCGCGACGTCCGCGAACGGCGTCAGGTCGATCTCGGCTTCCTGATAATCGGCGTTATGGCATTCGAGACAGAATTTTTGCAGCATCGCCCAGCCGCCGGACTGCCACTGCGTCAATTGCTCTTCAGACACGACCGGAGTCTGCTCCGCCGCAGGTTGTTTCGCCGTTTCCCCGTCCGACGCGGGCGGCTGAGCAACCTCCGCCGGTTGCGACGGTTCGTCCGCCGCTGCGAATAGGTTGACAGCACCGATCCCGAGGATCAGAGAGGCGATGATCGTCCATGAATGGACTCGGTTCATCGGCAGTTTCTTGGAGTCAGAGGTGGGGAACGTGCCATTCCGTCGCTGATCAAGCCCGCGTTTCTGCCTTTCAGGAAGGCACTTTTATCGGGCTCGCTCCGCAGTAGGGAACCGCACGCCGTAAAGCAGGGCGGGGTGAGTGGAGCGACCAAAGCTGTTGTGGTGTCTCCTCTCTCTCCCCCAATCTTACCCGTTTCAACACCCAGATTCAACCGAAATCGACCCGGCGGGTATCGGGCCCTTGTCGGGTCGACGCTGGGGAAATTGCCGAAATTGCTCCGCAAACTGGACGGTTGAGGTGGCGACGCCGGGGCCCCAGCGATAAACTTCGGGTTGTTGGCCAGAGGGGGCCTTGATCTCGAATGTCATCGCTTGTGGCGGCTCGCCAACAATCGCCAACTTTCCTACCCAGCCGCCTTTCTTTTGGCTCACGCAGACCTTTTTCCGATGGCTTGCCCTCTTGATCCCGCTGAAGATCCGCGGGCGGATGCGTTGCAGGCCGGTGCGGGCCCAGACGGACCGCACGTGGGGCAGAATCCTCCGAACGAGGAGGATGACGGACGGGATGCCATAGGTACCGAGCGTGGGGTTTGGGTCGACGAAGAGCACGGGATCGCGGAAAAGTTGCAGCGCTGCCAAGAGATCGTCGACCACCGGTTTGGCGACTTGGAATTGCTCCAAGCCGCCCTGACTCACGCTTCCGGTGCCAGCCATCGGTTGGGCAGCAACGAGCGGTTGGAGTTCCTCGGGGACAGCATTTTGGGGCTGGTCGTCTGTCAGTGGCTGTTTCAGGAATACCCCGAATACAGCGAAGGGGATTTGACGAAGATCAAGTCCGCGGTCGTCAGCCGCCGGGTCTGTGGGAAGGTCGCCTGCGAACTGGGGCTCGATAAGTGCTTGGTTGTCGGCAAGGGGATTCACCAAGGCCGCAGCTTTCCCAAATCGCTGATCAGCGACGTGTTCGAAGCGGTCGTTGCTGCGATCTATCTCGATGCCGGCTTGGAAGTGATCCGCCAGCGGTTGCACCGTTGGCTCGCCGAGGAAGTCCGATCTGCGGTCGACGGACGCGGCAGCGGCAATTACAAGTCGCTGCTACAGCAATACGCCCAGCGAGAGCGGGCCAGCACCCCGGTTTATCGGCTGGTCACCGAATCGGGCCCTGACCACCGCAAGCGATTCCGGATCGCTGCCGTGATCGGCGGAGAAGAGTTCCAGCCGGCCTGGGGCAACAACAAAAAGGACGCGGAGCAGCATGCCGCGGCGAACGCGTTGGCGATCCTGCATCACCAAACGCCCCCTTTCGACTGATCCACGAAAGCCGGCGGTACCGAGCAAGAAAGCGGGGCAAAAAACGTGGTTGCCAGTCTGGGCGAAGACCGATTTGGGCGGTTCAACCGCTAGGCAGCCCAAAGGAGCTGGCCGGGCGGTCGCTCCCGAACGGTCGCCGAACGACTCAGCCCACCGACCACATCCGATACCGTCCGTCTGCCCCTCGGCCGACTTCGAGGACGCCGCCAAAAAGCTGGCTCAGCATGGCACCATCGAGCAAGTCTTCGCAGGGCCCGTCGGCGAAGATGCGACCGTCGCGGAGCAGCACCGCGCGGCGGATTTCGGGCAAGATCTCTTCGATGTGATGCGTGACCAGGATCAGCGTGATGCCCGCATCGGCCAGGGCGCTCAACGTTTTCAAGAAGGCCGCCGCGGCAACGACATCCAGCCCGGTAGTCGGTTCGTCCAGCACCAAGGCCGCGGGGCGATGCACCAGGGCACGGGCGATGAGAACCCGTCGCCGTTCGCCGGTCGACAGCGTCAACAACGGTCGCTCCGCCAACGCGGCGGCGCTGACTAACCGCAGCGCCCGCGCCGCTTCCCCGATTCGAGCTGCGTCATGCTGCGCGGTGAAACTGAGCAGTTGCACGCCATCGAAACCGCTCAGCACCGCCTGCAACGCGGTCATCCGGCCGCTGCGTGGCAGCGAGAACTCGCGGTCCAACTCGCCGCTGACCACCCCCATCCGTTTTCGTAACTCATCGATGTGCCACCGCGTTTGTCCCCAAATCTCGACCGCGCCCGTTTGGCCGTCATCGACCGAGGGATAGAACTGGCGGATCAGCAGTTTCAGCAGCGACGTTTTGCCCGACCCGTTGGGTCCCAAAATGACGGTATGCTCGCCACGCTCGATCGTCAGGCTGATCCGATCCAAGATCCGCACCACCTCCCCGGCTCGCGGCGGTTCGTCCCGTTGGCGGTCAGCGCCGGCGGTTGCGGTTGTGCTGAAGTCGTCGGTCGGCTCGGCGTCGTCGCGACGGCTGGCGGGCGTCGTCAATGGCGAAGCCGGGAGCGTGATCGGCGAAGCCGGGAGGCTGCGGACGACCGTGACGTCGCGCAGCCGCAGCAGCGTGTGGGAGGCGGGCTCGTCAATCATGGGTCGAGCGCAACCCAACGGATCGCGTCGGCGACGACGTAGCCGTCTGCGTCCCGGTTCGTGACCGTGACGACCGCCGGTTCATCGGCGGTGAAATGGAACTCGCCCAACACCACAAAAGGGTTCTCCGCGGTGCCGCCCCGCTTCTGATTGACCAGGATCGTCGCCGTCCCGTCGGCATGCCGGATCGTCACCGGGACCTGCGAGGCGCGGTTGGCATGCGGCGGATAAGCGAACTCGACGCGGTACTTGCCGGCGGCCGGCAAGTCGGCGGAGAACCGCAGCGAAGCATTTTTTTCAGGTGGGTTGCCGTCGTGAAGGTAGCCGCGATGAATCCAACCGCCCAGCGACAAACTGGTCAGCCACTCGCCGGCCTGTTCCGCTCGCTCGTCGTCGACCACGACCCCGGTCAGGCCGCTCAAGGGAATACCGCGGCCGATCGGCCCGTCGTACTCAAGGACTTGGCCGGCTTCGAGCAAGCGTTCTCGCAGCCTCTCGTAGGGCACCGCCTGGACGGAGGACTGGTCCTGGATCGCCAGCACCGCGACCGCCCCGGCCGATTGCCCCAGGACCATGAACACCGGTTCCATGCGGATGGAGCCGAACGCGATGTGCGAACTCGAAACCGCAACGGGAACGAGCAAGTTGTCGGCTTGCTCCACGCGGGGTTGGATCGAACCGAGCGAGATCTCGTAGGGGCCGCCGGTGGAAACGCCGATGTCCCCTTCGTTCTGCACGTACCCCTCCGGCGTGACGTACCGCTGCACGTTGTGCGAATCGATCGTGTAGGACCCCATCCCGATCGATTCGGGCGTCGGTCGTCGTTTCAGCAATTCGTTCTCGGTCATCACGAACCGGCCGACCATCCGCCGGGCTTCACGCACATAGATCTGGTGCGGCCAATGGCCGTTGTCGAGGAACTCGTCTTTCGCCAAACCCCATTTCGACATCGCTTGGCGAACGTCCTCGGGGACGCGCGGGTCGTTCGCCATGAAATACAGCAAACCCTGTTGGTATTCGCGATGGGCCTCAATGATTTCCCGCCGCCGCTCGTAAGTCGCTTCGGGGTAGTCGTAGTTCTGCCCGATGAAGTCGGAGCTGAACGGGCCATGGTTGTTCGTGTCGGTTTTGCGGTTCGGGATCGCGTCAAACTTGTCGAACAGCTCCCGCCAACCGGCGTCGAGGACACGGCCGAGCAGTTCGTAGTCAGCCGGGTCGTAGCCCGCTGGTTTCGGGAACGGCAGCCGGTTGGGATCGTGATCGGTCATGCAAAGCCGAAAGCAGTAGGCTTGGACGCGATGGTCCGCCGCACCGTATTCACCTGGCGGATCGGGGCTGATCCCCGCCAGCAGCCCGCTGGCGGCGTCCCCGGCGACGACATGGGGATCGATCCGCACCGGCAAGACGCCGAAGTGATGGCGGTGGTGCAGCACGCCGACCTGGACGCCGTTCCATTTCTCGCCGTATTGCTCGGTCGACTCACGCCCGACGTGGAAATCGACGCCGGCCGTCGCCATCAGATCCCCTTCGTAGGTCGCGTCGATGAAGACGCGTGCCCGATAGACGCGGCCATCGGTCATCCGGATCGATTCGATCCGTGGGCCCCGTTTGACGACCCCGGCCTCACGATCGAGCCACGAATCGCGAAAGACCGGGATGCGGTGTTCGGCGACGAATTGTTCGAAGACGGCTTCCGCCACATGCGGTTCGAAAACCCATTGGGTCCGTTGCTCACCGTCGATCGCCGGGGTTCCCTGCCCGCGATTGCCGTAGGACTCGCGGGTCTGCCACCGCCACGCCTCGGCTTGATCGTAGTGCTTCCAGACGCGGTGGTAAAAGTCGCGAGACAAGCCGCCGATCACCGCCTTGTTTCCGGTATCGGTGAACCCCAACCCGCCACTCGTCAGTCCCCCCAAGTGCCGATCGGGACAGACGATCGCGACCGACTTGCCGGACATCGCGACCTCGACCGCCGCGATCACCCCGCCCGACGTCCCGCCGTAAACGACGACATCGTATTCGGCTGGTTCGGCATTCTCCGTCGGCTGCGCCCACGCCCCCACGGGATTCCCGAACCAGGGCGGCAGCAAAATCAGGCCACCAAGCAACCAACACCGCAAAAATCTACCCGCCATCGAAATCGACTCATCAATCGAGTTATCGAGCCTGTCCTGCGCGACCAAGCCGCAGCGTTCAGTATCCTAACTTGCCGGCGGCGTATCCGTGGGATTCGAGCCGGTTTGCCGTCGGTGGGTTACCGCCCGAACCGGCTGAGCAGAGTCACTCGCCCAGAGGTTGTTCTAGCTCCCGGAGCTGAAGATCGATTCGCCGCAAACTGTCCGCGCCTTCCTTGACCAGGTCGTCCGGCAGCGGCTCTTCGAGCAGCTGCTTGGTTTCCAGCAACAGCCCCCGAGCCGCTTCCTCGCCGATCAGGGTGCGGAAGTGACGACCGACGTCGAGCAACCTGGTGGCCAGGGACAGCCGCATCCGGTCATCGCTCGCCCAATCCTGATGCAATTCCCGATGCAACTCCAGCAGGTACAACGTAGCATCTCGTCCCGCTTCGTCCTTGCCTGTCCGCTTGGCGGCCGTCGCCAGGTTGTGATGCAAGTGAACGCCCAGTTGAAGCGTCCTTTCGTCGCCCGGGATGAGTTCGAGAAGTTGTCGAATCAACCGGGTCGTGCCCTGAAGCTGCTCAAAAACGGACTCCCAATTGCCTTGCTGGGAATACCGGAAGGCCTGCCAGTCACGGAAGCCCAGTTGCATCTTCAAGACCGGAATCGAGTGAGGGGCCTCCCGTTCCAGCCGATCGAGTTGCGGTATCACCCTGTCGAGGAGCCGCCGGATCGTGTCGTCCGACAACACCGGGCGATCCAAGCGGTTTTGTACCCACAAGATGCGGTTGAGCAGTTGGACATCGGCAAGGGTCGCCGGCCCCTCCGCGGCTACCTGACTCCAGTACTCGCCGACGACCCTCACGATCATCTCGCGGGTTTCGATCTCTCGCAGCCCCCGTAAGTCTTCGTCGCTGGCATCGTCCTCATACGAGTCGAGCAGGTCGAGGATGATTCGGAACGAGTCGAAAAGCTGATGCCAAGCGTCGTGCGCCTGCCGCTTCTGATCGATCGTTTGTTGCGCGGACCAACTCGCGAAGGCAGCGACCCGATCGGCCTCGCCGCGGAGCCGCTGCTGAGATTTGGCAAACGCTATGCTGCCGATCGAGATCAACAATAGGGTGACCGCGGCTGTCGCAGCGACCGCCACACCGACGCGATTTCGCCGGGACCAGCGGGCGACGCGCCCCAGCGGCCCTAAAGGCCGCGCCTGAACGGGCCGATTTTCGAGAAAGGCCGTCAGATCCGTCGCCAACGCGACCGCCGATTCGTATCGCTTGTCCGGTTGCTTTTCGAGGCATTTCAGGCAGATCGTCTCGATGTCGGCCGCCAGTTCCGGACGCAGCGCCCGCGGCGGGATCGGGTCGGCATCACGCACCAGGGCTAGGGTGATGACCGGATCGGTCGAGGTGAACGGTGGCCGTCCGGTCAACAGCTCGTAGAGGATCGTTCCCAACCCATAAATATCGATCGCGGAACTGAACTGCAAACTCGGCCTGCGCTGCTCCGGCTCGAAATCGGGCTCCGGAAAGACGGCCGCCGTCTGTCCATCGATCATCTCCGGGGCCATGTAGGCCGGCGTGCCGAGCAACTCGCCCGCGTGCGTCTGCTGCGTCAACCGATCAAGAATTCGCGAAACGCCGAAGTCGGTAACCTTCGGTTCCAACGAGGGAAGGGCCGCAGTATCAGGCTGTTGCAAATCGCTACCGACCAACAACACGTTGCTCGGCTTCAGGTCGCGATGAACGACCCCGTGATCGTGTGCGTGGTGGATCGCCAACGCCAGTTTTCGCACCAACTCGGCGGCCCAGCGTGAACTGATCATCCGCTTGGCTTGCCAGCGGTCGAGTGACACCCCGTCGACCCGTTCCATTACCAACACCGGCCGATCGTCATGCACCAAAACATCAAGAACCGAAACGATGTGCGGGTGAGACAGCCTCGCCATCGCACGGGCCTCGTTCAATACCCGGTTTCGCCAGGCCACTCCCGGCCCCAACCCCTGCACGAACTTCATCGCCACCGGCCGCCCTGTGACCCGGTCGGTAGCCTCAAAAACGACTCCCATCCCCCCTTGGCCCAACTTGCGGCCGACCCGGTATCGCCCTACCTCAGAGAGAGGTCGGTTGGCTGACAAATCGTCGAGCCAACTCTCGTTGGTTCCCTGGCGACTGAACGGTTTTTCGGGGCCAGCCCGATCGGAAGGCGTTTCGCCCACGCCGGGTACACGGAGTTCCCCTGCAAGAAAACCCGCGTCCGCGCTGGTCCCGTACGTCGATGAGCCCACCGACACCTGGCGAAACGGCTGGTCATGGGCCGCCAAGGCGTCGAGCCGTTCCTGCAACCATTTTGGGCTGACACCCCGGTCGACGGCGTCGATCAACAGTTCCAGGCACCGGTCGCAGCCCGCCAGATGAGCCTCGATCTCGGCCGCGATTTCGGCCGGCAACTCGCAGGCGACGTAACCGTTGATCAGGGACTGATCCGGGTGATTCGAATGTGTCATTCGCCTAAGGCAATCGAGGGATCAGGCAGGCGATTCGAGTCGCGACAAGGCCTCGGTGATCCGTTGTTGGACGCGGCACCTGGCTTGATAAACCGCGCTGGCCGGCATCCCCAACCGGTCCCCTACCTCGGCACCCGAGAGCCCTTCCATCGCGGTCAGCCGAAAAGCCTGCCAAGCCTTGTCACTGACCCGCCGCTGGACGTTCGACAGCGCCAGTTGCTGCAATTCCTGACGGACCAACCCATCCAAGCCGGCTTCCATCGATAGCAACGCTTCTCGAGACTGACGAAGTCTTTCAAGCAAAACGGGGTCCTGCCGGCGTCGGGCGCGGTGCAGCGACCGGCACCAACAGCGTCGGGCGATCAATTTCAACCACCCCCGAAACGACCCGACCCCAAGCCGCTGGAACTTCCCGACACAACTCAGTACCTCCAGAAACGTCTCTTGGATCAGGTCATCCGCGTCGCTGGGAGGAACGCCCCACCGGGCGCACCAACTCCTCAAATAGTGGGCGTATCGGCCGGCAAACTCGTCCCACGCCTCAGATTCCTGATCGCGAAGCCCCTGGAGCATCGTCGATGACGTTTCCAAATCATTCGCAATGCCCATTCAATGAGACTCAAACCCGAGGAAGACACACCCTACTAATTGGGGGGCAGCCTACCACGAATGACGGGGTCGATCAAGTTTTTCAAACCGACGAGCGTGTGGGGGGGTTCTTGAGCAAGAACGAGGTGACGCCCAGCACCAACAACACGACGAGCGAGGCGATGCCGACCGCCCCCAGCGGAAACGAACCGAGTTGCTTGCCGAACATCCCCCACACCGACCCAAACCCGGCCACCAACGTGGCGGGGATCATCAGCAGGTTCCAGCACCAACGCGACCTCCCGCGGGGCATCGAAGAGCCCAAGGCTCGTGGCGAGTTCATCAACAACAGAAAGGTGACGTAGGCGATCGGCAGCATCGCGCCACCGATCACCGATGTCGGCGTGGCGAGTGCCGGCGCAGCCGCTGCCCAGTAGAACGGCCCCAACACCCCGACCGCCGGGATCAACGCCCCGATCCGGTGCATCGGCCCGCCCGGGTCCGCCCCGATCATCTCGCAAAACGCAAACCCGTTGATGACCATCAGGATGATGATCGTTGAGATCGCCATGCCCAAGACTCCGATCCCGAATAACTTTTGCGAGACGCCGCTGCCGACGAGCGGTTCGAGCGTCTTAGCAAGCGCCAAGTTGTCACGCCCGGCGATCATTGCGGCCATCCTCCGGTCCGCCATCGGCAACCCGTCGCGGGCTGCCGCCAAAGCCGCGGGGTCGGCAGCAAAGCCGCTGCCCAGTTCCGCCTCCAACCGGGCGTCCACATGCCGGTGGTATTCGCCGACTTCCTTCCCCTTGCCGGTCGCGACCATCTGCAACACGTCGTCGGGCTGGCCATGAAACTGGCTGGCCGCCGCGATCACGACGCAGCTTGTGGCGAGCACAAACGGGACGATCAGCCCGATCGACAGGTCAAAAATGCCGATCCCTCGGTGCCGCTTGCCCCAGCCTTTTCGCAGCATCGAGTACGGCAACAGGAACGTCATGTTGATGCCGACCGCCGTGGCGAAGGCGGTGATGATGTTGTCCTTCTGCATTCCCGCAATCCGTTCGGACCACCAGCCCGCGTACCCGGCCGTGGCCGCGATCGGTTCGGCGAGCGACTTGGCCGGTTCGAACAACGCCCGCGGGTTGGGGATCAAGCCCGCCAAAATCTCACCCCACGGCAACAGCCCCGCGCGGGTCATCGCCGCGACGACGCCGAAGAAGCTGATCACGACCAGCCCGACCAACCCCTTCAGCACGTATTCGAAGATCCGAATGCCGCGGCTGCCGGAATTGTAGAACCAGACGACCAGCAGCGCGATCACGAGCAACCCGCCGGCAGCCACGACCCGGCCGCCGGAGGTGTTCAATCCCGGGATCAGGTTCTGAGTCAAGGCGGCGGTCCCGAGTGCGAACTGGGGCAAGCACCACACGATGTTGGCCATCATCGTTGCCAACAACCATCCCCACGCCAACGCGGGGCTGACGTGAGTCCGGATCAGGCCGAACGGCCGCTCCCCCGTCGACAGGGCGACGTAACTGATCGCCGCCAACATGATCACGCCGAGCATCATCGCGATCGGCTGGAGCCACATCAGCCCGAAGCCCATGATCACGCCGAGATAGAGCGAACCGGCGAGCGAACCGCCCCCCAACGTGATCGCCCCCTGCAACCATCCCGGGCCGGACAGTCGCGTCCAAATCCAGAGCTTTTGCGGGAGCGGCGCGGCGTTAGCCTGCGCCACCAAGTCGTCGAAGTCGACCGACGGGGCGGCCGATGCTGGAAGCTCTGCCGACGGGGTGTCCACGGCCATGGTGCGTTCGGGGGTGAGGAGGGAGCGTGGCGAGGAGTGAATCGATGGGGCCGAGCGTCGACGAAAGGGCGTTCGACCGCTAGGTCAACTGTGGGTCCAGGGCTTTTCCATTTGACTTCAGATGAACTCGATTTCCAGGTCGGTATCCCGAACCGGAGCGATCCGTTCCGGGCTCAGATCTCGTCGTGTTCGGCGAGCAAACGCTCGGCGTCCAACGCGGCCATGCAGCCCGTGCCGGCTGAGGTGATCGCCTGGCGGTAGTAATCGTCAGCGACGTCCCCCGCGGCGAACACCCCGGGGACGCTGGTGTAAGTTCGGAACGGCGTCGTCCAGCGGATGTAACCTTTGTCCGTCATTTCGACCTGGTCGCCGAGGAAGTCGGTGTTGGGAGTGTGTCCGATCGCCAGGAACAGGCCGCTGATGTCGACCTGGTGTTCGCTCTTTTCGACGTTCTGGATCAGCTTCAAGCCGGTCACACCCGCTTTCTCTTCGCCCAACACCTCCAGCACCTCATGGTTCCAGAGGATCTCGATCTTGGCATGGTCCAAGGCCCGCTGCTGCATGATCTTCGACGCCCGCAACTCGTCGCGGCGGACGACCAGGTAGACCTTCGACGCGAACTTGGTCAGGAACGTCGCCTCCTCCACCGCGCTGTCGCCGCCGCCGACCACCGCCATCGGCTTGTTGCGGAACCGCGGCAACGCCCCGTCACAGACCGCACAGGCACTGACCCCGCGATTCTTGTACTCGTCCTCACTCGGCAACCCCAGGTAATTCGCCCGGGCCCCCGTCGCGACGATCAACGTATGGCAGCGGTGCGTGCCGTTCTCTCGAGTCTTCACTACAAACGGCTTGCTCGACAAGTCGGTTTCGATCACGTCGTCGGTGATGATCCGGGTCCCGAAGTTCCTCGCCTGTTGACGCATCAAATTCATCAACTCAGGTCCCGTCACCGCGTGTTCCTCTTCGGTAACCGGCGGCAACAAGTATTGCTGCTCCGAGTCGATCGCCGAATCGATGAAGGCCTTCAAGTTCCCAGACGGGAAACCGGCGTAGTTCTCGACTTCGGTCGTCAACGCCAATTGACCCAGCGGCAGCGTCCCCTGCTGACGATTCTCCTCGGTCATCGCCCCTTCGAAAACGAGCGGCTCGAGCTCCGCTCGGGAAGCGTAAATTGCGGCGCTCCAAGCGGCCGGGCCACTGCCGATGATGATCGTCTTTTCTACCTTGTCGCTCACGGGGAAACGGGCCTTGGGTGGGAGGATCGAACGGGTCTCATGCACGCCCGCAGATTATAGGCCATGCCGCCGTCGCCGGGGAATGCGGCCTGCAACAGGCCCGTGAAGAGTCGTCCGGCATGTGAAGGGTGGGGGAGTGCGACCGAGCGGTCGGCTGGCTATTTTGAAGGCGTACGGCTCGAACCTTGGTTGCCCGACGCCCGACAGGCTGGCAACTCGCCGGATTTCATCAGCCGAAATCTTGGCTCACGGTAACGGCCTTCGCCACCCACGCCCAGCAGAGCGAATCGAAACGATGCCGGATCCGAGATGGGACACGCTTTCGCAACCGCCCACCGAAAAGCTCAATCCGGAACTCGTCGAGCTGATTGTCGCCGCCCCCTTGCCCGGACTCGACGCCGGTCCGACCTGCCCCCGGTTGTCCCGTTGGCTCCGCGACCCCGTCCGCTCCCGCGAATTGACCAACAAACTCAAAGCCGGCCTCTGGTTGCTCGCCGGTGACCTCGACGCCTCGCACGAGTTCAGCCAATCGATCGACGATCCCGACGGCAGCTTCTGGCACGGGATCATGCACCGCCGGGAAGCCGACTTCGGGAACGCGAAATATTGGTTTCGCCGCGTCGGCGACCATCCGGTGTTGAAGGAACTGGCCGTCACGGCTTACGGCGATCCTCACGACTTCGTCGATGCTGTCAGCCGCGCCGGGTCGCGATCGACTTACCAAGAGGGACTCGTCGAAGCCCAATGGGACGAATGGAATCGGCTCTTCGTTCACTGCCTCGCCGCCGCACCCAGCCTTTCAGCTCCCTCGGACGAACCGCCCGCTGCTTCCTCGGACGAACCGTCCGCTGCGAGCGATCAGGCTGCGAACGACCCGACTGTCCGGTCGGTCGGCAAACGGAAATCGTCATGAACCCGGCCGGCCCACCCGATCCCATCCCCGCCGATACCGCCCCCGTGCCGACGCAGCCGAATCGGTCGGACGGTGACAATCGGTTGCCCGAATGGCTGCTGGAAGCGACCCGCTGTGGTGCGTCCGACCTGCACGTCGTCGCCGGCTACCCGCCCGTGCTGCGGGTTCATGGCCAACTGCGGGAACTGCCCGGCGGGCCGCTGGAAAGCGAATCGCTCCGCCGTTGGTTGCTCCAGTGGCTACCGCTGCCGGCACATGAGCGGTTCTTGACCGAGCGAAACGCCGACTTCGCCATGGAGTTGGACCGCGAGGGTACCCGCCAACGGTATCGCGCCAATTACTTCTTCGCGGCGGACCAGATCGGCGGTTGCTTTCGCGTCATCCCGGACCAGATCCCCGATTTCGATTGGGCCGGCTTCCCCTTCGAACTGGCCGAACGCCTCGTCGCCTTTCGCAACGGGCTGATCCTGTTTTGCGGCGTCACCGGGGCCGGCAAAACGACCAGCCTGGCGATGATCATCAACCTGCTTTGCCAGCGATCCGGTTGCCGGGTCGTGACGATCGAAGAACCGATCGAATACCGGTTCCCTCATTACCCCGGTTCGGTCGTCTCGCAACGGGAAGTCGGGACCGATGTCCGCAGTTTCGACGAAGGGCTGAAGTTCGCCTTGCGACAAGACCCCGACGCGATCTTGGTCGGTGAGATCCGCGACCGAGAAACGGCCCAAACGGCGCTTCGTGCCGCCGAGACGGGACACCTCGTCTTCTCCACCATGCACACCCGAGACGCCAAAGGGGCGATCTCGCGTTATACCGACCTGTTCGATCAAGACTCGCAACAGGAAATCCGCTCCCAACTCGCCAGCGGCTTGCGGGCCGTCATCAGCCAACACCTGCTCCGCAGCTTCGCCGACGACCTGAAACGGGTACTCGCCCTCGAAACCCTCTTCAACACGTCGCAGGTCGCGATTTCCATCCGCAACGGCAAACTTGAAAGTATCGACAACACGATCCAGACCGGCCGCGCCGAAGGCATGTTGCCACTCAGCGAGTCGGTGCGTCGCCACTTCCAAAGCGGGCTGATCGATCGTGAGACCGCCGAACGGTTCGTCCAAGACCGCAGCTACTTGCGGTAAGGATCGCGTACCCGGCCGCGCCGTTCCGGCGGACCGGCCGATCGGCTGCCTAAGCGATCGGCAGAACAGGCTCTACCACTGAAGAAACCGAACGCTAGCGCGTGGCGGCTGATTTTATCAGCCGCAGGGCGCTAGCCCACGGTTTCCTAAAGTACGCCGTCATCTGCCGCTCGCCCTACGGGAAAGCTTGCGGCGTGCGAGTAAAGCTCCACCGGGTCGCCGGCGGTCGAAATCGGCCCGTCGGCGGGCGTTTTTGCTGACCGTGTGCAGCCCCACGCGGTTGTCGGACAAGGCCGCGTCGGCAAAATAAATCGGCATTCTTTCGGTTTTGCCACTGCGTCTGCTGGCACCGTTCTGATAGACTCTCGCCATCTGGTTCGACGGATGCTGAAGCCCACGGACGGATTGAATTCAATCCCGGCTGTCTCTTTCTTCATCTCTCCCGCTGGAAGATCACCGCCTGGGTGATCGAGCTTCCTTGCCGGTCTGGGAGCATCTTAAGAGGCCGGTGAATGTGTTCTACGGAGTCGTCTAGTGGGTAAGAAACTGTACGTTGGTAATCTCAGTTACAACGTAACCAGTTCCGGATTGGAGCAGCTCTTTTCCGAGTACGGTGCGGTTCGCAGCGCCGAAGTGATTCAGGATCGCGATACGGGCCGAAGCAAGGGCTTCGGGTTCGTCGAGATGCAAGAAGAAAATGGTGCCCGCGGCGCGATCGCGGCGCTCGACCAGCACGAGTTCGATGGTCGTCCGCTGACGGTCAACGAAGCCAAGCCGCGCGAAAGCCGCGGTGGTGAAGGCGGTGGCGGCGGCGGATATCGTGGCGGTGGCGGTGGCGGCTACCGCGACTGATCGCCGGAACGACGCTCGTCGTCGTGAAATCTCTTGTGCCCTCCGTTTGCATTGGCGGCGGAGGGCTTTTTTTATGCCCGGGCGAAATCGGATCGCCTTACCTTGAGGGAGACGCGATTTAACGATGGCCCGAAACAACAAGTTTGCCGGCAGACGAACCCCGTCCAAACGGAATCGTCAGGATTCCTCATCGGTCGTGACCGCCCGCGAGGCCTACGTCAAGAAGGAGCCGGTCGAATACGGCAAGCCGTTCATCGTCATGGAAGATGCCCAGAAAAATACGTTCGCTTACGACGGCACCGGCTGGAACCCCTACCCGCTCAGCATCGCGGAATGCCGAACCGAGTGCCTCGTGAAAGAATTGCCGCAAAACCTCAACGGCAAAACCCGCTACGAAGTCCGTGCCCCGATCAAGCGGGTCTGACGCGACGCGGCCAAGACACCGAGCGGCCTTGCCGCTCGGGTCGGCCTGCCCTTTCTCCAATCGCCGGTTTGGCAAACCGCCCATCAGCCAACCCGGCGTCGGCCGCCGAAACGCTCGCGACCTCGAAAGTCCGG
>RECD01000147.1 GCA_007694185.1 Planctomycetaceae bacterium | reverse complement strand
CAAAGCGATCCGATGCGGCAGGATGGCTGCGACCGAGTGGCCCGGCAGCGTGAACAGCACGCCAGCTCTCTTCCCAGGCGATTCCGAAGCGGTGGTGACGGTCACTCAGGCTGCGATTCTGCGTCGCCCGCCGGTTCCGGGGACGCATCCGCAGCCGGCTCAGGAGTTGATTCCGCTTCCGGTTCGGCAGCCGGCTTTGCTTCCGACTCCGGTGTCGATTCCGCAGCGGGTTCAGCAGCCGGTTCGGGAGTGGGATCCGGTGCGGAATCGGGGTCGGCGGCCGACTTTTCGGCGGCTGCCGGTTCCTCAGCAGGGGAGGGCTCGGTCGCCGGAGTCGGCGCGGGCGTGTCCTCCGTGGCGGGTAGTGGTTTCTCAGCTCGCTGCCGCTGCAGGTCCCTGAGCCGCTTGTATTCTTCGCCCGATTTCGTCTCGGTTTCCATGACTTCGACGAAGGGGGCTAGCGGAAAATCATCGGCGAACGTGTCACGGTCGTTGGCGATTTTGTACCGCCGGACCGATCGCATCAGGTCCTCACTGAGGTCATCCTGCAGCAGTACCGGGTAATCGTCAAACACCTGTGCCCAGAGTTCGAAAGACTCTTCGTACTTCTCGATCGCCAAGTCGAGGTCCGAGTCGGCATTGGCCTGTTCCGCTTCGAACAGCAATCGCCGGGCTTCGACGGTGCGATCTTCCTGCTCTGCCGAGGTCAACGTCAGCCAGTATTCCCAATTCACCTGTTCGCGGTAACTGTCGGTCTTGGCGATCCGTTCCTTCAGGTCTTCCAGCTCCGCGGCCAGCTGGATCGCTCTCAACCGCACGGCCTCGGGGGCTTTCCGGGCGACCCGCCCCAAGGACGGCTCGAGCCGTCGGATTAACGCGTAGGCAAGGTTTTGTTGTTCGCCCGACCGCTCCTCGGTAGGCGTCTCCCACGCGAGCCGCTCCTCTTCGCTCAGGCTCTCGAGCAACGAGCGTTCTTCCTCTTGGTAGGTCTCGCCAGCCAACTCCATGAATTGCTCCAGCAGCGTCTCGCGCTGCTCGCGCATTTCATCCAGCGAGCCGAGCTTGATCGTGAACGGGGAAGTGGTCGGGACACTGCGCTGCCCGAACGTCTGCCAATCGTCCGAGGCGAGCTGCCAAGCGCTCTTGGCCCGGTCATCGAGAACCCCTTCGGATTCGATCGCTTCGGCGTGCTTGATCCGCCATTTCGGGCCGGTCGAATAAAAATTAAGCGGGGTCTGGTTGCGGATTCGGACACCGCTGTCGACCAGGTCATAGCCGTACAACAGCCACTGACGCCCGATCAGCCAGTTGTCCGGCTTGCCGTCCGGTCCGCGGGATTCGGGACTGTCCACCGCGATGCTGCGTTCCCGCAGGGCTTCGTGCTGGGGTTCGTCATCGGAGAAGAGCCTGCGGAACTGCTTCTTCTCGTCACTCATGCCGATCTTTTGGCCGTAAAACCAACCGGTGTACCAGATCAGCCGGGGGGCCTTGCGATTCTGCTCGACACCGCGGGTCAGAAACTCGATGCCTTCCCGGACCATCGCATAGCGTTGGCGATAGTCATCGAATTCGCTCGAAACGTTGTAAGAAAGGTTGTGAGCTTGGAACTCCCAGACCTTCTCGTAATGCGGCTGCAGCAGTGCGATGTTATTCAGGGTCGCCTTCAGCCGATCCCATTCGTGATGAACCTTATAATCGTTGGCCTTGCTCCACAACAACGTCGCGGCCACACCCCGCAGACCTAACGACGCCAGCTTCATCGTTTCGCTCGCGGGGTTGATGTCACCCAGCTCGCTTTCCGCGATGTTGAACTTGGTTCGCATCTGGGTCAACTGACCGCCGGCGTCGCCCGCCGACCCGCCGGCGGGTTGCCCCAGCAGGTAAAGCGGGATCAACATCGCGATCAAGATCGTCACGTAGATCAGCTTATTGCGAAAAACGCTTGACCGATTCATGCCGCGATCTCACGGGTCTTGAGGAAGAAATAACCGATCAGGAAAGCGACCAGCACGTAGCCGAGCGTCGCGACGGAATGACGGGCCAACAACGATCCGAAAATATCGAAACCGCTGGCCGCGTACTCGGCTGTGCCCAGCATCTTGGGCAGGTTCGGGAGCGAGGTCGCGATCACGTCGAGCGTGTAAATCAACCCCGCGTCGACCCCCTGAATCACCTTGCCGGCGACCGCGTCGACGTCGAGGTCAGTCGTCATCGCGTCTTGACGCAGCAACCGGACCAACGACTCGATCGGACCACCTCCCATCGATTCGCCCCGATCCATGTAGTAGCGAATGTCATAGATTCGCTCGGCCATGAACCCCAGCAGCACGCAAACGAACGTCGCCACCATCGCGACCGGGCCGCTGAGGAAGGTGCTGAACATCACCCCGAACGCGATCACCATGACCATTTGCAGCCAAATCGACAAGTAACTCTTGGCCAGGTTCCAAGCGAAACTCGACTCGGCGGGACGCAAATACACGCTGCTCGTGGTCGCACCCAAATACTGCTGGCGGTCGGTACAGCGAATGATCACTTCGAGTTCGCCGTCGGCCGAAACCAAATCCTCGAACAGGTCGAGCATCCGCACCCGACCGGCGTCGGTGCCCTCGAGTTGACGAGGCAACCGCTCCTCGGAGACGTCGTACTCTTGGACCACAAAACCGATCGGATTGCTTTCGATCTGCGGGTTGTCGGGATTCCGCAGGGTGATCGATCCGTTCAGCCCCGAAACGATGTCGCCTTTGATCGTGCGGAAGGCCCGCAACGACATTTCCATCGCGATCCCCTCCTCATCCGGGTACCTTGACGGGGTGACGTTCCGGAAGGTGTAAATCGCCGAGCCGAGCGTTCCGCCTTCCATGTATCCGTATTCCAAGCGACGGGCTTCGCGGGTAACCCCCACCAACCGCGAGACCCCCGCCGAACCGTAGCCGCCCCAAGCCTTTTCGCTGCCGACATCGATGCCCTTGGTATCCAAGTTGCCTGCACGGTCGGTAAAGATCAGGGTGCCGTAACTCGGAATCCGAGCCCGCAGGGCTCCGGTCGGTTCGCCGATCACGTAACGGTCGCCGATCCGGCGAACGACGTGACGGTGGCCACGGACGGCGTCGGTCAATCCCAACGCCACCTCATCCGGCCCCGCCGGGGCGTCGAGCGTGAAGGTGTGATCGTGGAACTGGTCGTAGCTGAGCTTCCCTTCGAACCGGCCGTCGCCCAGGTCCTTGATGTCGACGACCTCGTGGTCGTGCTGCAGCCCCCGGGTGACGAAAAAATAGCTCGCCACGCCCATCGGGGCCAACATCAGGGTCCCCACCCCGATGAAGCCGAAGATCCGCCCCAACACGATCTCGGTCGCCCGCACCGGCTTGGTGACGATCGTGTAGATCGTCCGATTCTTGATGTCCGCGGGCAGACTGAACGTGCTGATGAAGAGCGCCAAAAATAGGATCAGGTAGTTGGTCGCCGTCAGCACGAAGCTGATGTACAACCGGGCCGGATCGGAACTGCGACGATCGAGATACCAGCCTGCGAACAGCAGGCCGACCATGAACAGGGCGACCACGACCAACACCCGGCGTCGAAACGCTTCTTTGGCCGCCAGCCGCGCCAATGCATAAATCCGCCTGGCCGATGTCCCCGGCAGGTCGTCGCGAACCAGATCCCGGACGGCGCGGGCGACGGCGTAAAACCCTTCGCCAGGACCATACCGACCAGCCGAAACCAGGTAGCCGATCAGCAGCCCGACCAGGATGGCCAACGCCACCAGGACGACGCCCTGCAACAGCGCGCTTTCCAGAAACGATTCGGGGCGAAGCAGCCACTCGGAGAAGGACCAAAAGTCCTCCGGTTGAAGCATCATTTCTGGGCCCTCGACTTCGTCGAATCATCAGCGGGCGGGGTGTCGACGTCGGCGGGATCGGATGTGACCCGCCGGGCCCCCGGACGTCGCTCACTCTCACGGACGATGTTCAAGAACAACTCCTCCATCGTCGTCGTCGGGTTGTCGATCGATTCGACCGTTCCGCCGTGACGCCGGATGACCTCGGCGATTTCCGACTTGGCCGCTTCGCTGAGACCCCGGGCATGCACCTCGGTCACGTCTTGGACCTTGAGCAACTCGGAAACTCGCCCCAATTCCTTCAATTCTCCCTGGTGCAGGATCGCCACACGGTCGCAGACGTCTTGGACGTCGGACAACTGGTGGCTGCAGAGCAAAACGGTCTTCCCCTGGTCCCGCAGCGACAGAATCAGGTCCTTCATGTCGCGGGTCCCGATCGGATCCAGGCCGGTTGTCGGCTCATCGAGCAGAATCAGGTCGGGGTTGTTGATCAGGGCTTGAGCCAGCCCGACCCGGCGGGTCATCCCCTTGCTGTATTCCTTCAATTGGCGGTGCCGGGCCCCCTGCAACCCGACCAACTCCACCAATTCGTCGATCCGCCGCTTCCGCTCCTCGCCGGACAAGTCGAACAAACGGCCGTAAAAATCGAGCGTTTCGTCGGTCGTCAAAAATTTGTAGAGATAGGATTCCTCTGGCAAATACCCGATCCGCTCGTTCTTGCGGGTCTCGGTCGCGTCCTGATCGAACACCAACACCCGGCCGCTGGTCGGGAATAACAACCCCAGGATCAGCTTGATCGTTGTCGATTTGCCACTGCCGTTCGGCCCCAACAGGCCGAAGATTTCCCCTCGCTTGACCTCGATGTCGAGCGACTTCAGAGCGGCGACTTTCCGGCGGCCCCAAAAGTCCCGATAAACCTTCGTCAGGTTCCGGGTTTCGATGACCAAACCCGACCCGGCATCAGGTGCGGATGCCTGCTCGGGAACTTGGGACGTTACGATTTGATCGGTAGCCACGGGCACAACCCAACGGGGCCAAAAGGTACGAAAGGAATGAACACGATCCGACGAGCGGAATCACCTTAATCCAATTTGGAAACGGGTGGAGTCCGCGAACGGCCTGCTGACGAAAAAAAGAAGTTTGCCGTTACGGTACGGAGGATTCCGCCTAACGGTTCGGTCGCAGGCATGATCGCAATTATTGACCCGAGCGAACAGTCCCACCGCACAGCCCAAGGGCGATTCGAACTCGGCGCGGTACCGCGGTGGCTTGCCGAGGCTTGCCGAGCCGGCCAAGATTTTACCAGTTCGTCCCGGTTGCCCCCGGGATCCCCCCCCACTTCCGCCGCCTGCCGCGACGGGAATTCGGCCGGAAACCACCGGAAACCGCCTCGATGCCGACCGATTTCCTCGATTATTCTGCCGCGATCGAGTACCTGTTCAGCCTGATCAATTACGAACGAACCGGGGATTCCCACCCGTACCCGTTTCGCCTGCGTCGGATGCGGCGATTGATCGATCGACTCGGTCTGAGCGGGGTCGCCGGGGCCGAGCTTCCTCTGGTTCACATCGCGGGCACCAAAGGGAAAGGGAGCACGGCAACGATGGTCGCCTCGATGTTGACGGCCAACGGCCTGAAGACCGGCCTGTACACCTCGCCGCATCTGGTCGATATCGAGGAGCGGTTCCAGGTCGACTTTCGACAGCCCGACCGCGAGGAGATGGTCGCGCTGGTCAAGGAACTGCGTACCGCGGCCGATTGCCTGGCTCGGTCCGGGGCCGGATCACCGACCTTCTTCGAGTCGACGACGGCGATCGCCCTAGCACACTTCAAACAGTCCGGATGCCAGGCCGTGGTGCTGGAGGTCGGTTTGGGCGGCTTGCTCGACAGCACCAACGTCTGCAGCCCACGGGTCTCCGCGATCACCTCGATCGGTTTGGATCACCAGCACATCCTAGGCGATACGTTGGCCGAAATCGCTGCCCAAAAGGCGGGTATTCTCAAATCGGGCGTACCGGTCGTCAGCGGTGTGCGGGACGGCGAAGCCGCCGATGTGATCGCCCAAACCGCCGAACAACGAGGGGCGCCGTTGTTCCAACTCGGTCGCGATTTCGACTTTCACCTGGAAAGTCTGGCGGACGGCTGGCGATCTCGGCTGACACTGACCTCCGACCGAACCGAGATTCGCCCCCGTGTCGGCTGGGAAATTCCCCTGGCCGGTGCCCATCAGGGGCAGAACGCCGCCATCGCCTGCGCGATCCTCGATCTGCTCGATCCCGCTCACGATCTTACCCGGCCGGAGGATCAGGCCGCCGGCTTGGCACAGGTCCGCTGTGCCGGGCGGATCGAACGTTTCCTGCTTGCCGACGGGTGTGAGGTCATCCTCGATACCGCGCACAACGCCGAGTCGGTTTCGGCCTTGTGCGACTTCCTGGAACGGCTGAGCCCCGGGAAGTCGGTGACCGTGATCTTTGGAACCAGCCGAGACAAACCCTACCGCGAGATGTTGCAGCGATTGTTGCCGGTCGCGAGCCGTCTGCTGCTGACCCGCTACCTCAGCAACCCGCGATACCGCGAGCCACAGGAACTGCTCGCGGCACTTCCGACAGATGCCCCGGCCCTCATCGAAGACCAACCGGTCAAAGCCTTGCAGTTGGCTCGATCCGGCCCGATCCGACCGTCGGATCAGCGGATCGTGATCTGCGGCTCGTTCTTCCTTGCCGCCGAACTGCGTCCGCTCCTCCAACAGGCCGCCGCCGAAGGCTTGGGTTCGGCTTGAGCAGCTCACCGCGGATGGTCATGACGACCAGGGTGCGTAGGAGCGAATGCTGCCGCAGGGCAGATTCAGATCGTGGCCAGCGATCGCCCCCAGGACAATAGCGCGGCCGGCTCGGGCGTCCCGATCAAGACGGGATAGCCGAGTTTCTGGAGCGTCTCGCCCCAACTTGGGGCTTCGCCGTCGTCACCCGGGATGACCCAAAGTTGCAACGGAGCGGCCGGGTCGTTTTCCCGAAGCCGAACCCCGCCGGGTGGGCGGATGTCGCCACGAACACTCAAGCCTTGAAAGGTGCCCGGACGAAGGATCGCCGCAGCCAGGGCCAATGCCCCGCCCGGACCTTTCCCCGCACCGCCGATGACCTGACGGACCGGATCGATGTCATGGCTCTGACGGATCGCCGCCGCCAACCGTCGCGGCACGTCAATCTCATCCGGGGTCCAACGATCCTCCGCCGTCGGGGCGACGAAGCAGATGACCGTCCCTTGGGCCTGTGCCACTTCCAACCAAGGAGTTGCGAGCTTTTGCAAGTCTGTCTCACCAGGATCGGCTAACAACACCATCAGGCCCAAACGCCCTGCAACCTCCTCAGACGCTCGCGGCGCACCCTCGGGCCTCGAGGGCCCGATCAGTCGGGCCGCGTTGCCGAGGTCCGGTACGGTGAACTCCCGGATCTCCCATTTCTCGTCAGGCCCGGAGGCGTGGTCGAGCGATGTGGGCAGCGACTGCGGGTCGATCGCTGCGATCGGCACGGAGGTCAGTTCGATATCGAGCTGCTCGCCTGCTCGCACCACCGACAGGGCCAAAGGTTGGTCGGGATCGGCCGCAAAGACCTGGCGACGAAGCGACGCGACGTCTTCGATCGGGTTGCCATCCAGCGTCCGAATCCGATCGCCGACCTGTACCTTCCCGTCCGCGGGCGACCCTGCGATCAGCCCCGATACGACCCATTCGGTCGCGTCGACATCTCCACCATCAACGCTTGCGTCGTCTTCGTCCGGTGATGCTACTTCCGTCGGTTCATCCGCGGTTACCGTTTGCTGCCTAACGGTGATCCCGATCCGTTGTGGAACGAGCGGCGGGATCGTTTCGGCCAACACGAGTTCCTGCTCGAGCGTTTGCTGGTCGCGAAGGATTCCCAAGCGGATCGATTCGCCCGCATCGCGCCCGCCGAGCAGTTGTTTGATCTCACGATGACTGCGAACTTCAACGTCGTCGATCGAAACGAGTTGGTCACCCGCCTGCAGGTCGGCACGGGCAGCAGGAGAACGGGGGCGAACCGCAGCGATTTCCGTCGATTCGACATAGGGGTCACTCTCCTTCGCCACGATGCCGATCAGACCGCGTCGGATGTCTTCACCGAGGACCAGCCGAGGCAAGCGAGCACTCAGCGACCGCGAAGGGATGGCGAACGCGATCCCGGAGTCGTACCAGGAGGTCTCATCTTCGGCACCGCCGTCGGGGACCATCGGGACGATGATCCCGAGCACGCGCCCGTACAAATCGATCAGGGGGCCGCCGTAAAAGGCGGAGGAAACCCGCGCATCGGTCTGCAACGCCAAGCCCCAATTCCGTTCCGCCCCGCTGAGGATCCCGGTCGAGACCGCCGCGGTTTGGCTGCCCGGATGCCGGCCGACCGCGATCACCGTCTGGCCGACAACCGCTTCACCGTCCCACAATTCCACCGGCGGGATCTCCGCGTCCGCGCCGATGACCGGCTCCTCGGCTCGCAGCAGAACGACCTGACGCGAATGATCTTGGGCGACGACCTTCGCGACGACACGCCGCCCCGCCGGCGTGACCAGCAGGATCGATGTCGGGTTCCCGCGGGTAACCAAAGCGGAAGCCAGAAAGTGTCTCTGGTCGTCGATCGCCACGGCGACCGTCGGCGCATCGGCCGCCAGTTCACCCGACACCGGTTCGCTGACCCCAACCAATTCCACCGTCAATACGGAGTCAGCGACCCGCTGAACGGCCGCCCGCACGGCTTGAGCCCGAGCGACCCACAATTCTTCCCCCCGGGCGTTCCCGCCCGCCTGGCCTGTCAACAGGCCTCCGTCAGGTAAGATCCCGACGATCAAGAATGTGCCGATCAGGGACATTAGGCGGGTCCGAACAGGTCTCCGGCCGCTGAACCGAACGGGGTGGCTGGGTGTCATGAACGGTTCACTCGAGTTCGGGTGACGGGTCGTCGGATCGGGTTCAAGGGTCGAGTTCTGCGGTCAGGATTCGTGCACCCCGCTGCAGCGTCAAGATGACCGGGTCGCGGCGATCGATCCGCCGCAGCGTCTCCTTCAAGGTCCGCTGGCCGTCGATCCGGATGTTGCCGATCAACAGGATCAGGTCATCCGGCCGCAGGTCGGCGCGAGCGGCAGCGGACCCGGGAACAACGCGATCCACAAACGCCGGCGTGTTTTCCAGAACATCCGGGATCAGGCCGACTCCTAAAGTGCGGGGGTCGTGAGCACGGTCGCGCGGCAACATCGGTTGGCTGTCGTCCGCGGCGACGACGGCGCGGCCGGCGACGATATCGCCGATCGCCTCTCGCAATGACTGCGACGGCAAGGCATAGTTCAACCACACGCCGGCCGCGGCATCACGCAATTCTTTGCCGAGCATGCCGACCGCCTGGCCGTCGGCGCCGACCACCGCCCCCCCCGCCGCGCCCGGATTGTTGGCGACCAGGTCGAGGATCAGGACCGTGCCGGAGTAGGCCGTCTTGAAAGTTCCTCGGCGAGCGTCCAAGCGGGTGATGGCGGAGATCCCACCTTGCATCACGCTGGCGGGTTCTCCGCCGGCGGCGATCCCGAACAGGTTGCTGATGGCCAACACCGGATCGGCCACCTCGGGAAGCCCCGCAGCCAATTCGAGGTATGGCAGTTCGGTCGCTTCGATCTTCAGCACCGCCAACTCCAACCGCGGCTCGAAACCGACGATCTTCGAGTTGAACCGCCGACCGTCATCGAGCACGACGATCGGCTCGACATCCAACACGTGGCTCCAGACCGTCGCGACATGCCCGATCGGCGATACCAAAAAGCCGCTCTGATAGGCGACGAGCCCGCCCCCGCCGGCACCATAAATTTTGACTGCCGCCGCTTGCGCCCGGCGGGAAAGCCCTCCCAGCTTCGGTTCGTAGTCGGTATCCGGAGGCTCGGTCGTCTCGGCCGCAGCGGCGATCGAATGTCCTGCCAAACCGCCGCCCAAGCGGCGACCCGATTCGATCGGGATCACCATCCCGCACAGCACGAACACCGCGATCAAGCGGTTTGTCCAATCAGCCTTTCGCCGAGCCATCATTCGACCTCCGTCACTTCCGCCGACGGTTCGGCAGCCTGCACTTTCCACGACTCGACCCGCATCTGGAAGATCGGGGTGGTGCCGTAACGCAGTTCCAGGCCGATCGGGCGTTCGGGTGAGCCGTCGGCCCAACTGATCAACAGTTCCGCCGGATCTTCGTCTCGGTCGACCGTCACCTCGACCGCCTCCAGGCGACCCGTTTCCGGATGCGTCAACCAGGCCGCCTCGTATTCTCCGCCGACGCCGATCAGACAGTCCCGCAGCGGACGTGCCCCGAGCAACGGAACCTGTCCGCGATAATGGCAATCGCCATAGCCATCGACGCCCCGAACGAGCAACGTCCGCCAGGTCTCCAACGCCGCCAATAGCCCAGACAGCCCTTTCTCACTGATGTCGGCCGCCAAATCGGCTCGTCGCGTCGTCTCGATCACCTGATCACCGATCGTCAATCGGTACAGGTCATCAGCAACGTGCAGCGTGACCGACCGAGCATTCGGATCGTCGGTAACGCCTTCGATCGTCCATACCGAAGGGGCTAGGGTTTGAACCGGTTCCTCGACCGTCGGTTCGTCGCCGTTCGCCGGCGCTCCCCACATCTCCTGCCAGGGTTCGCGAAGCGCCTTCAACAATTCCTGTTGCTTCAGCCGGTTGGGATGGTAATTGGCAAAGCCCTTGCGAGCCTCAAAGAGGGCTTCGACCTCCGGTGGCAACGGCTGGTCCGCGCCGCCACCCGGTCGGCCGGGCCGAAGCGGCCGCGGCGGCTGCCCCTCCGGTCGGGCGTCAGGGTCCGCCGGATTCTCTTTCGGGGAAGACCCCGGCCCCTCGTCCGGACCGGGCTTGGATGGCTCAGGTGTCGGGGGAGGCGGGGGGAGCGCTGCGGCCATTTTCTGCAGCAATTCGTCGTAACCGTGCAGGTTCGCGAGCCGGACCAAAGTCGATTTGCGCTCCCGACCGTCCAGATAGACCACCGGCACCCGCCAACCGGCGGGCAACGTCGCGAGGACGTTTTGGACCTCGTTCGCCGTGTTCACGGAACGGCCGTCAATCTCCAACAACTGCTGTCCGTAACGGAGCCCCCGACGGTACGCGTCGCTGGACCGCAGGATGTTACTGATCCGGGCCCCGCCCTCGTCGGGGTCGGTCGCCACCGTCGCGCCCAACGTCGCGTGATCGAGGATCCGTCCGCTGTGCAAATCACCGAGGAAATTCTTCGCTTGGTTGATCGAGATCGCGTAGCCGACACCCACATTGACCCGCCCACGCTTCTCGAAGGAAGCCCGTCCCACGATCCCGAGCAGTCTGCCGGAATCGTCGAACAAGGGTCCGCCGGAATTGCCCGGGTTGATCGATGCGTCCGTCTGCAGGCAATCGGCATACTCCAGCAAGGTTCCGGCGGGATACTGATACCGGCCCACGCCGCTGAGAATGCCCCAGGTCACGGTGGGCTGGAGATTGGTGGCCAGCAAAAACGGGTTGCCGATCACCAGGCACCACTGGCCGGGTCGGGCCGTTCGGCTGTCAGCCATTTCCGCATACGGAAAATCATCTCGACCCAATAGCCGGATCAACGCCAAGTCACCGACGGGATCGATCCCGATGATGACCGCGTTGTAAATCCGTCCGTCCGACAACCCACACCGCATGAAGCTGCCGGCCGGGCTGGTGACGTGAAAATTGGTCAACGCGTAGCCGTCGGGCGAGATCAACACGCCGCTTCCACCACCCCCGCCCCCCGGCACGAAGATGCTCACGGTGGCCGGCATCGCCCGCTCGATAGCCGCGATCCGCCCCGATTCCGCGGCCAGGATTCGTGGGTCCAACCGGAACGGAGGTGCGCCTTCATCTGCCCCAGACGTCGTCGGCTGCTCCGCAGCCGTTGCTAGTTGCTCCGGGGCGTCTGTCGGCTGCTCCGCGGCAGCCCGCGGGCACCAAGCCGCGGTGACCGCTGTCAGCAGCACCAGCCCAAACAGCAGCGAACTGCGATCGGCCGGAAACGGACCCCATGCCTGCTGCGAGCGAAACACTCCGCGAGCCCTATTCATTTCAGCATCCTTGGTCGACGAAACCGAACGGTATCCCCCAGCTCGATACCGTCGCCTGACGAAACTTCCAAACGCACCCGACGGGTCCCACCTAAAGGAATATCGAAACCGCGTGGGTTGGGATCGGCGACATCGAGCGTCTGTTCCCACACGACCTTCGAATCGAGCAGAATGCGAACGACGCAATCCTCTCCGGATGTCACCTCGGGATCGATCCCGACGCTTCCGACCAAACTCTGAAAGCCCTCACCGACACGGTATTCGATGTGCGAAGTCGCGCGAATGACCAAGTCGCGATCCTCGATCACCTGCGGTCCGAGCCATGCCGCCAGCACATCCGCTGTCAGACCGATCGATCGCCCCGGCTCATAACCAAACCCCACCGGCTCCTGCGCCGCCAGAAAATCGACCGATCCACTCAATTCGATCCGACGGATCGCCTCGAGCGGCAGGTCTTGCAAAACGCCGTCGCCAAGCCCGATGCGGACCGCGCCCGTGTCCGTCGCTTCCAACGATTCGGCGACCCAGCGAGAACCGTGGATGTCCTCCAACAGGACCGTCGCCGAACGAGAGGGTTCTTGCCGGTCACCCCCATTCGATCGGAACAACACCCCTTCCAGGCGGCTGACCGGCGCCCGCATCGAATCGCCATCCAGGCTGAACGAAACGCTTTCCGCTTCGATCCCCAGCACGACGCCGGAAACCTCATCGATCGCGTCGCCGGCACGCCTGACGACCAAAGAATCAGCAACCCGCGGCCGTTCAACCAGCCCCAACCATTGTGGGTCGACCGTCGCCGAGGGGCCGCGAAATCGGACCCATCTCAATTGCTGCAGCGGTAGCCGCAAAGGCCCGGCCCCTCGCAAAGTCAACTCCGCTGTCGATTCGGCAGCTTCGATGCCGTCGATCACGATTCGCGATCCGCCCGCCAACCCGACCGTGGCGATGACGGGGCGCGGCGACGGACCATCGAGCCGTTCGATGAGCGATACCCGATCCAGAGCGATCGACGGGGCCGCCGACTGATCGGACCACTCCACCGCCGAAGCGGATAGACGGGCCAAATCACCGGTGACGACATCGCCATCCACGGTCGTGACCCGAACCTGAATCACCGCCAACATGGTTGCCGTGAGCAGCGTTAACCATCCCATCCATCTTCCCCGTATGTCCTGTCCCTTGAGCTCAAACGCCCCCGCAGCGGACTCTGCTTCCGCCTACTAGTGTAGTTGGTTGCCGAGCGGCTGTCTCGCATCGGAACCGGCAACGTCGGTCCGAACGTTGATCGATTCCGTTGCCGGAAGCGATCCGAATTTGCTGTTTATGGCAACTTTCCGCGATACCTTCTCGGGACGCCGCTGTTCATCATCAAGGTCGTTGGAGAGATCAAGACAGGCCAGGATTCGAAGCATTTCGGCCAGACACCCCTGATCCCCCCGCAACTCATCCCTTAACACCCATTCGGAAACCGAAAATGAAGAAGACCCTCTCAGTGCTGTCGGGGTTGGCAGCAACCCTCCTGTTCGTCGGGACATTTGCTGTTGCCCAACCGCCCGCAGGCGACCAACCGGAACGCGTCCGTCCTGAAGGGCGAGGTCAAGGTCAAGGTCGTCCCGAAGGAAGGCCGCAAGGCCGTCCGGGATTCCAGCCCGGTGGCGGGGGCGGGTTCCGCCCCGGACAAATCCTGCCGCCGATGCTCGTGCAGCGGTTGTCTCTGACCGCCGAGCAGCAAGAACAGCTCGAACTGCTGCAAACCGAAGTTCGAGAAAAGTTGGACAAGATCCTGACCGACGAACAAAAGACCCAACTGCGTGCATTCGCGGAACGCGGACCAGGAGGTCCCGGCGGACCGGGTGCCGGTCGCGGCCAACGGCCCGATGGGGCAGGCCCTGCGGGGGAACGCCGACGCGATGGTGGCGGCCAACGCCCGGAACGGCGTGAACGGCCGGACCGCCCCCGTGGCGGTGATCAGCCCGACGCCTGATCGCGTCCTTGCGGCAATAGCCTTCCTCCAGGTCGGCCGAAACTCGCAAGATGTCTCCTCGCTGCCTCCGGTCCGTGCATTGCGCGGTCCGGAGATTTTTTTTGTTTGGGCCGAGCCGTTCAGAGCTAGCCCACGGGTCAGTGACGCGCCCCGTCAACGCGACCCGCCCAGGTGACATCCGCATTCCTTCTGCCCAGTCGACTCGCAGTCACGGGTCACGATCGAACGACCCGAACAGGGGCGGCATGGGGCAGTCGAGCAGATCGGCGATTCCACGGAGCAGTTCCGCTTCCTTCACCTTGACGATGCCATCGGCGCAAACCGTGGCGGCGCTAGCCTGCAAGATTTCGCGACGATACCGATGGGTCGCCCGCGCCAACTTGGCCATCGCCCGGTCGAGGGCTGTGAACGAGCATTCCGATCGGCTCACCAACTCGGGGCGGATCCCGGGCAACTCGGCCGCACCCAGCGCGAACGCCGCTTCGACTTCGCCCCCTTCATGCCCCACACGGGCCAGGATCGTCAGCAACAGCGAAACCTCAGGGACTAATCGGTCGAGGTTGCGGTACCGCGTCGTGGTCGATTCACCCGGCTCGAATTCGCGCCGCAAATGCCGCATCAGCACTTGGCTGAGCGCCCACTCAAAAACGCTCAACCGGTTGTCCGCCCGGATCAGTTCACGAAACGCCTTGATGAAGGTGACGTATTGGGGTGCGGTCATCATCCGCAGCATCGGCAGCGCCACATCGACCAGCGGCAGTCGCGTCGCGTCGGGCGCCGCCGCCACTTTGGGTACGAGCTTGCGAGTCAAGGCGACCACATCGGCCGAGATCGTTTGGTCGAGCGCCGCGAACTGAGCGGCCCGAATCGAATCGTCCTCGTCGATCAGCAACGCCAACACCAAGGCCCGAGCGGAATAAGGATCGTGAGCCGCTGCCAACAAATCCTGATCGAGTTGCTCCAGCAACTCGGCCACATACCGCCGATGTTCCGAGTCGGGCTCGCCGACCCGAGAGGTCCCGGACAGCATGATCGGGATTGGCACCGCTGACGAATCGTCGTCCCTCGGCCCGATCGGGGCCGCCGGCCGAACGGGCATCGGTGACGCGGCCGAGCCGGCGAAACCGACCGCGGCCCCAGCCACCCGTCCGCCGGAGCGTTGCCGCCCAGGCGCAGGCGACTCGCCGCCGGGTGCCGCAGAGACGTTCGGATAAGTCCCGTCCCACTGCGGCTCGATCGACCGAATTCGCTTTTCCAACGGGGGATGGGTGGCGAGCAGCCCGGTGAACCCCTCGAAGATCCCCTGTGCGAAATACATGTGACTGGCGATCCCGGCGTTGGGGTGCCGAAGCATCCCGTGCCTCGTCAAACCGCCGATCCGCTTGAGCGCACCGGCCAGTCCCGACGGGTTGCGGGTGAACTGGACCGCCGACGCATCCGCCAAATACTCCCGTTGGCGGGATACGGATGCCTTGATCAATCCGCCGATGAACGATCCGATCGAACCGAGGATGATCAGGACCAGACCGGAAACGATCATCGCGATGACGATCCCGCCGCTGCCCCGATCGGAACGGGACGAGCGGCCGGCGCCAGCGAAATGGATCGATCGCAACAGAATGTGTCCGATCAGGCTGAGCAGCAGGATGCCGTGCAGAATGCCGATCATCCGAATGCTCATCCGCATGTCGCCGTTGAGAATGTGCGAGAACTCATGAGCGATCACGCCCTGCAGCTCGTCGCGATTCAACTGATCGACCGCCCCGCGGGTCACGCCGATCACCGCGTCCCCCGGCAGGTAACCGGCAGCGAAGGCGTTGATCGCGTCCTCCGGCAGCAAATAAACCGGCGGGACGGGCGTGCCCGAGGCGATCGCCATCTCCTCGACAATGTTCATCAACCGCCGCTCGGCCGGATCGGGCGTGTCGGCGGTCAACGGTCGACCGCCCAAACTCTCCGCCACCCGTTTCCCACCGCCGAATCGCAACGACATGATCTGGTACAGGCTGCCCAACAGAATCACCACGGCAGTGCCCGCGGCCGCCCCGACCGAAAAGAGGGCGGCGGTCGAATCGACGGAACTGGCCGGCAATCGCTCCGCGCCGACCGTTCGCCTGGTCGCGGCCCGATCCGACTGCCGACCGACATGGATGCCGACGAAGTACCCGACGACGGCCATGGTCCCGACCAGTCCGATCACGGCGATCACGAACAGCACGACCAGCCGGAATGTGTTCGTCCGCGCCGCGTCCTGGCGATCGAAGAATTGAGTGGTCATCAGCCGAATGAGACCTTCGGCGCTTCGGCGATCACCGCACTATCGAATTCCAACAAATCCCGATTGACCGTGTGTCCGGTAACGCCGGCGATCAGCAACGGAGGAAAGGTTTGGCGATAGGTGTTGTAGGCGGTGACCGAATCGTTGTAGCCCTGCCGCGCGAAGCTGATCTTGTTCTCGGTCGAGGTCAATTCCTCATTCAGTTGCATCATGTTCTGATTCGCTTTCAAGTCGGGGTAGGCTTCGGCCAGCGCGAACAATCGCCCGAGCGCCCCGTTCAACCCCTTCTCGGCGCCGACCATCGTCATCATCGCCTCGTGGTCTCCCGCCTTACCCGCGACCCCCTGCAGTCCGCTGACGGCTTGGTTGCGGGCCTGGATGACCGCTTCGAGCGTGTCCCGCTCGTGAGCCATGTAACCCTTGACCGTCTCGACCAGGTTGGGGATCAGATCGTGTCGGCGTTTGAGCTGAACCTCGATCTGAGAAAAGGCGTTGTCGACCCGGTTCCGCAGGGTGACCAAGCGGTTGAAGATGCCGATGCCGTACATCAAAAACAACACCCCGCCGACCAAGAGGACTCCGAAAAATAGCAGGGGAATCATCACGTAAGACATGGCAATTGGTTCCTGGTTGAACATGGCGACTTTGGCTTCGCCCGACAGGGGTGACGACGCCCGACCCGAACGGTGGTGACCGCGCTCGACCCGGTCCACCGCCTCGTCATGAAGGCCACGTCGACGCGATCTCGGGGCGCGGTTTTCGAAAAAAACAAGCGTTTCGCTCCGTCACGGAAAACTTGTCGGACACCCTATCATACCGGCGTTCGGATCGCGGACCGATGCCACCGGGCTAAAAGTGAACGGTTCGAACAGGTTTTATCGCTTTCACAGGTTTGTCGTTTTCCGCGTTTTTGGGCCGGATCGTTCATGAGTCACGCTTATTTGGTCATCGGGGCGGCCGGCGGTATCGGGGTGGAGGTTTGCCGAAAACTGGTGGCGTCAGGATCCCGTGTGATGCTCGCCGGTCGTCAGGAATCGTCCTTGCAGTCACTCGCCACCGAGTTGGGGCAACCCTTCGCGACCGTTGACGCCCGCGACTGGCCCCAGACCAGCGAACTGGTCAGCCAGGCGGTCGACGAATTCGGTAGGCTCGACGGAGCGGCCAACCTCGCCGGCTCCCTGCTGCTCAAACCCGCTCATCTGACGAGCATGGAGGATTGGAGGGACGTGGTCGATCAAAACCTGACCACCGCGATGGGGCTCGTCCGAGCTGCCGCCCCGGCGATGCGATCCCACGGCGGTTCGATCGTGCTGATGAGCAGCGGGGCGGCGACGATCGGGTTGGCTAATCACGAGGCGATCGCCGCGGTCAAGGCGGGCGTCGAGGGGCTGACCCGGGCCGCCGCGGCGACCTACGCTTCGTCAGGTGTCCGCGTCAATGCCGTCGCCCCCGGGCTGACCCAAACCCCGCTCACGCAGCGGGTTTGGTCGAGCCCCCGTGGTGCCGAAGCCTCCGTCGCGATGCACCCGCTGGGTCGGCTTGGCCAGCCGGCCGAAATCGCTTCCGCTGTCTGCTGGTTGCTCGCTGCCGAACAGGGCTGGGTGACCGGCCAGGTGCTGGCCGTCGACGGCGGTCTTAGCCGGTTGAAGACGCAGCGGTGACCCGTGGCCTAACAGGTCCGCGTCAGGTCCATAAATCGGCGTCGAGCGAGCGATAATTGATCGCTTCGGACAGATGAGCTTCGCCGATCTGTTCCGATTCGTCCACGTCGGCGATCGTGCGGGCGACTCGCAAAATCTTGTCATGCGCCCGCGCCGACAGCCCCAGTTCCTCGACGCTGTGACGTAGCAATTTGCTGCAACTGGGGCTCAGCGGGCAATACTGGCGAACCTCGCGGCTGGTCATCTGGGCGTTGTAGCGGGTGGGGCCACTGGCGAACCGGGCGACTTGGGCTTGTCGGGCACGGGTGACCTCCCGTCGCATCTCTTCGCTCGTCGTCGTCGCACCCGTGGCAGACAACTCCTCAAAGGGCACTGCCGGGACCTCGATATGGATGTCGATCCGATCCATCAGCGGCCCGGATATCTTGGACATGTAGCGTTCGACCTGCGGGGGGGTGCAATTGCAACTC
>RECD01000053.1 GCA_007694185.1 Planctomycetaceae bacterium | reverse complement strand
CGGTCACAGCCGGCGGATGTCGTTGAAGATGGCGAACACCATCAGCGACAACAACGCCAATATCCCGGCCATCGTCAATTGCATCTGCAATCGCTCGTTGACCGGCCTCCCCAATACGGCTTCGGCGGTCAAGAAAACCATGTGACCACCATCGAGCGCCGGGATCGGCAGGAAGTTGAGGATCGCCAAGTTCATGCTGAGCAACGTCAAGAACATCAACAGGGCGGGAATCCCACGGTTGGTCTCCTGACCCGCGACGCGAAAAATCGTGATCGGCCCGCCGACCATGTTCGCACCCGCCTTGCCGGTGACGAGCAGCCCCAGGAACCGGAAGACTTCGGTCAGTTTTCGCTGACCTGTCTGAACCCCCAGCTTCATCGCGGGCAGAATGCCGGCGGCGACGTGGGTTCGTTGCAATTCGGCAAACCCCAGCCCGCGATCATGCCAGAATTCGCCGGTAGCCGCCAACGTGGTGTCGACTTCGACGATCCGGCCGTTCCGCTCGACCGTGACCTGGAGACCCGTACCCGCTGGTAGGAATTGCCAGATGTCGACCAGCGAGGCGAGCGGGTATTCCACGTTGAACTCCCACCCCGTCTCCAGCTTTTCACGAAGCGCCGCCGCCGACGATTCGCTCAACAAAGGAGGAACCGTCCCCGCGGCCCATCGGTGAGCGACCTTCTTGATGCGGTCGCCCGGAGCCAAGCCGTTCTCCACAGCCGCTTCACTCGCATCTTCTTCCGTCGCATCTGGCGTTTCCGTCGCGACCGCCGCCCGCACGAAAGCGACCTCTGGCAATACCGGCATGGCCAATCCGAGGCGGTCGAGCGCCACGATGTTGTCGTTCGGGTTGATGGGGGACGATGTCCGATGTGAGTCGCCGAGCGGCACCTCGATGTCCAACTCTTCGGCCGCACCGGCGGTGTCCCGTCGGAGGGTCAGCCGGACCGTGCCCGTTCGATCGGCCAAGCGACCGGGCAGGGCGACGGCATCGAGCCGATCGTCGCCGTCGATGGCTAGCAACGTATCGCCGACTCGAACCCCGGCCGTTTCCGCAGGACCGCCCACGACGAGCGCGTTGATCGGGCCGGCCGCCAACCCGATCCCGGGCAACAACAGCGGTTGGGGCGGGATTTCTTGCTCGACCGTCGAACCGTCGGCAAGCCGCAGCCCGAGCGTGACCGGATGCCCGCCACGGGCGACCAACCGGCTATGCAGAGCCACACTGCCTGGCACGTTGTCTCGCGATCCGGCGCCGGGGATCGGTTCGCCGTCGATCGAAACGACTTCGGCGCCGGCGGCTTCTGGTCCCATGGCTTCCGCCGCCACGCTGCCGCGCATCGTGAAGCGGGACGGGGCACTTCGAAGAAAAGTCGTCATCAGGTTTGAGATCCCGACCTGCCTCAGGCCGGGAATGCCGGCCACGCCGACGGGGGTCAAGTCGTAATTCCGAATCCCGTCGGGATACTCGATCACCACCCGCAGCGGCTCGTTCGGCTTGCCGGTCCCCTCCAACACGATCGCGGTCCGCATGTCCGAAAAATAGAGTTGATCGTCTTGCTCGATCCCGCCGACGCCCACCACCTTCCCGCCCGGTTGGATACCGGCCTGGAACGCGGGGCCTCCGGGACTGACATCCCCGACCACCGCCGGCACGTAAGGGACGCCGTAGAGGAATGCGGCGGCAGCGAACATCACGCCGGTGATCAGGTTCATGACCACGCCGGCGCTGATGATCACCATCCGCTGCCAAACCGATTTTGCGGGATAGGATCGCGGGTCGAGCCGCACGGTCGCGGTCCGATCGTCAGTTTCGCCGGTTCCCGTCCCGTCCTCCGCGGCTTGGCGAATCCGCTCATTTTCTTCCTGCAACCGCCGCGGATCGTCGTCCTGGCCGAGCATCTTGACGTAGCCCCCCAGCGGGATCGTGCCGATCCCGTATTCGGTCTCGCCGTAGCGGAACTTACCGAGCGTCCGGGGCAACCGGATCGGTCCGATTCGGATCGGGAAGTCGAACCCGACGTAAAACTTTTCGACCTTCACGCCGCACCACTTGGCGGCCAAAAAGTGCCCCAGTTCGTGGACGAAGATCACCAGTCCGATCCCGATCGCGACGCGGCCCCACAGCCACAATTGCGACAAGATCATTCCCGCCAAGCCGCCTCCATCCGATTGGGCCAGCAGCCCGACGATCGGATCCCAGCCGCTGACCGCCGGCACACCCGCGATATCTAAGACGCGTTCGAACGAAGCTGCCACCGCCGTACCTCCGCCCTGGCCCATAAATCGAGCTCCAGGAGCCGATCGGACGAGGGATTGCTTTCGTGATTGTGACTTTCCAGCGCGATCCGACACGCCGTAACTATGTCAGTAAACCGCATTCGCCCTTCCAGGAACAGGCCGACCGCCTGCTCGTTGGCCGCGTTGACGACCGCCCCGGCGCTGCCGCCGACCCGCGCGACCTCAAAACCGAGCGAAATCGCGGGGAATCGTTCGACATCGACCGGCTCGAGCGTCCAGCAGGCGGTTCGGGATAGATCCAGCGTCGGCGTATCGCCCGGTAGACAGTGGGGATAGGTCAAGGCGTGCTGGATCGGCAACCGCATGTCAGGGGGGCTCAATTGCGCGATCGTCGACCCGTCGATCATCTCGACCATCGAGTGGATGATCGATTGCGGGTGGATCATGACCTCGATCTGATCCGCCGGACAATCGAACAACCACCTTGCTTCGATGATTTCGAGCGCTTTGTTCATCATCGTGGCCGAATCGATCGAGATTTTTTTTCCCATCTGCCAGGTGGGGTGGGCCAGCGCCTGTTCGATCGTCGCCTCACGCATCTTTTCCAGCGACCAATCCCGAAACGGGCCGCCGCTGGCGGTGAGGATGATCCGGCGGGGCGTCCCGCCACCCGCCAAACACTGGAAAATCGCGGCATGCTCGCTGTCGACCGGCAACAGTTCCGCTCCCGATTCGGCCGCCAGTCGTCGCACCAGCCCGCCGGCGACGACCAGCGTCTCTTTGTTGGCGATCGCCACCCGTTTGCCGGCCCGCACGCCGGCCAGCGTGCTTTCCAGCCCGGCTCGTCCGACGATCGCGGCGACCAAAATGTCGACCCGGGGGTCGCCGGCCAGATCGATCAATTCGTCCGGGCCGCAGCCAACCCGCGTGCCGGCGGGAAACGCCGCGTCGCTGACCGCCTTCGCTTCATCCGCTTCCAGCGACGAAACGACCACCCGGTTCGGCCGGTGCCGGTTCGCGATCTCGGTCAGCAGATCGGTATTGTGGTGCCCCGAAATTCCGTACAACGTCCAGCTCGCCGTCGGATCGGTGCGGCTCAAATGCTCGATCACCTGCACCGTCGCCGTGCCAATGCTGCCCGTGGCACCTAAGATGGCGACATGATGTTCGATCCGTTGTGACGTCGACATGCCGGCGGTTGACGGGGGCCAAAGGGGTTGCGGCGGGCGGCGGCGGACCCGCTGTCCTCCGGCCGTGAACCTGATTTTCCGCCGGAAGCCGCGATCGCGTCTCCAGACGTTGTCCATAGCCTAGCGTTTTCCCTTACCGCCTGAACCGTCCCGGAGTGCAAATGAGTGACAGTCGCAAACGGAAGAAATCCGTCGAAGAGCCGAAAACCGGTGGCGTCTGGCTGATGCTGGCCGTGCTGCTGATCGCCGTGATCGCCAGCGGCTACCTGATGTCGGGTTCGTCCCACCGAATCCGTTATCCCGACCTGAAGCGGCTCCTCGAGGTGACCCGTTACGACGCTTATGGCAGCGACAAGCCGGCCTCCACGGAGGAATCGGGTGTGATCCTGGTTCCTTCCCAACGCGATTCGAAGGCGATGGTCGAAATCCGCTTGCCACGGGACATCGCGGTCGCGGAAGGGGTGATCACGGGGACGGTCGAGTACCGCTCGATGGTCAACGCCGAAGCGAAGCCGGAGCGGGTGCCGTTCCGCACCGAGCGGACGATCCGTGGCGACGCCGAGGACGCGGAGTTGACCCGCCTGCTGAAGGAATCGAACGTCGTTTGGGACACCAACCGCCCCAGCACCTTCCTGGTCGATCACGGCGTGACCCTGCTGATGATCGGCGTGCTGTTGCTGTTCGGCTTTCTGATGCTCAAACGGATCAGTGGCGTCGGGTCGCCGATGTCGTTTTCCCGCAGCCGGGGGAAATTGTATGGCCAGGAAGACCTGCCGATCACCTTCGAGGACGTCGCCGGGATCGGCGAGGCGGTCGATGAGGTCAGCGAGGTGGTCGATTTTCTAAAACACCCAGAAAAGTACCAACAATTGGGCGGCCGGATCCCCCGTGGGGTGCTGCTGGTAGGCCCCCCGGGGACCGGCAAGACGCTGCTGGCCAAGGCGATCGCCGGCGAGGCGGGCGTCCCCTTCTTCGGGCTGTCCGGCAGCGACTTCGTCGAAATGTTCGTCGGCGTCGGGGCCGCCCGCGTCCGGGACATGTTCCAACAAGCCGTCGCCCGCTCGCCGAGCATCATCTTCATCGACGAATTGGACGCCCTAGGGAAAAGCCGCGGCGGCAGCCTCGTCGGCGGTCATGACGAGCGTGAGCAGACACTCAACGCGCTGCTGGTCGAGATGGACGGCTTTGACACCGACGACAGCGTGATCGTGATCGCCGCGACCAACCGCCCCGAAACCCTCGACCCCGCGTTGCTGCGCCCCGGCCGCTTCGATCGCCACGTCCTGGTCGACCGGCCGGACGTCGGCGGCCGCGAGGACATCCTGAAGGTGCATGTCAAGAACGTGAAGCTGGACGACTCGGTGATGTTGAAGGAAGTCGCGTCGATCACGAGCGGCTTTGTCGGCGCCGACCTAGCCAATTTGGTGAACGAGGCCGCCCTGTTGGCCGCCCGCAAGGAAAAGGCGTCCGTCGGGATCGACGACTTCAACGATGCGGTCGAGCGGGTCACCGCCGGACTGGAAAAGAAGAACCGCGTGATGCGAGACGATGAAAAGATTCGTGTCGCCTATCACGAAGCCGGCCACGCCCTGGTCGCCACGGCATTGCCCAGCAGCGACCCGGTCCACAAAGTTTCGATCATCCCCCGCGGGCTGGCGGCGTTGGGCTACACGATGCAGCGTCCCGACAGCGATCGCTACCTGATGACCCAGAGCGAACTGGAAAGCCGGATGAAGGTGCTGCTGGCCGGAACGCTGACCGAAGAGATGATCTTCGCGGACATCAGCACGGGGGCACAGAACGACCTGGAACGCTGCACCGAAATCGCCCGCTCGATGGTGATGGACTACGGGATGAGCCGCTTGGGCCGAGTGAATTACCGCAAAGGGGCCTCCAGCCCCTTTCTGGCGACCGGCGGCAACGACGGACAACCGAGTGTGTTGAGTGAGGAAATGGCCAAACAGGTCGACCAAGAAGTGGTCCGCATCCTCAACGAAGCGCTCGCCCAAACCCGCGAGATCCTCGAGCAACGCCGCGAAGCACTCGAGGCCGTGACCCAGCGTTTGCTCGAGGTCGAGTCGATCGACAACCTGGAGTTGAAACGCCTGCTGGACGAAAACTGCAACGGCCCCTGGCTCGTGCCCGGGACCGCGACGCGGAAACCGCGGGCCCGGATTCGCAGCGGTGCGATCAAAGAGCCGCATCAACCGGCGGTCGACATCGCCCCCACCGCGGACAACCAGATCTGATTCCGCCGCGCCGTCCGAGCGGTTTGCCGCCCGACTGGAGGAAACGCCGATGCAAGAAGTCGGCGTGACGGTTGAGCCATTTGCCAGTCGCCAAGTAAACTGGATCAAGATGGAGTGTCTTCGCTAGCGAACCGAACGGTGATTCGGTGTCGGGGTGCGCCCGATCAGAACCGCCCGACCGACTCTTTTCTCTCCCCCACCCCGAATTTCCCGCCCACTCAACCGTAGGACCCGGATGCACGCCTCCCTCTTCTTATCTCGTCAGTCCTGCCGATCGGCCGGCCTGCCAAACGCATCGACCGCAACGCTTTTCCACGCCAACGCGGCCTTCCTGGCCGCCCTGTTGGGACTTGCGATTGTCATCGCGTCGCCGGTGGTCGGCCGAGCCCAAGAGACGCGGAGTGGGTATGGCCCCTATCCGATCATCCCCGGCCCCTACAACCATGGCCCCGATTCCGATCCGATCGAAGGTACCCCCCGCGGCACCGTGACCGAATACGAATTGCTCGACAGCGTCGTCTACCCCGGCATCCGGCGTCGGTACAGCGTCTACGTCCCGGCCCAATACGACGGTTCCCAACCGGCGGCGTTGATGGTGTTCCAAGACGGGCACGCTTACGCCGGCCCCGGTGGCGACTTCCGCGCCGCGACCGTCTTCGACAACCTGATCCACCGTGGCGAAATGCCGATCACCATCGGCGTCTTCGTCGACCCGGGAACCCGCGGCGAATTGCCCGAGAAACGTGGTTGGAATCCTCGCCCGACGAACCGTTCGGTCGAGTACGACACGGTCAGTGACGACTACGCCCGCTTCCTCCAAGAAGACCTGCTGCCGGCCTTGCCTAAGGAGCTGAAGATTACCGAAAACCCCGACCTGCGGGCGATCTGTGGGATGAGTTCCGGGGGGATCTGCGCGTTCATGGTCGCTTGGTCTCAACCCGACTCGTTTCGCAAGGTGGTCAGCCACATCGGCAGCTTTGTGGACATCCGCGGGGGACACGTCGTGTCGGCTGTGGTTCGCAAGGCCGAGCCCAAACCGCTGCGGGTGTTCCTGCAAGAAGGCGCCAATGACCTCGACAACCGACATGGCAATTGGCCGCTCGCCAACCTGCAATTGGCCAATTCGCTCGACTACAAAGGTTACGATTACGAATTCGTCTACGGCGACGGGGAGCACAACGGACGCCATGGCGGGACGATCTTTCCTGACACGCTCCGCTGGCTGTGGCGAGATTGGTCCGAGCAGCAACCCTGAGGGGTAACCGCAGCGTGCCGCGGGGGCGATCCGAGTTCCCGTGCGCGTCGCATGCGGCGGTGCGGCCGTCCGAACGCGGCGACCGCCGTCGCCATTCGTGTGACGCCGCTGCCACCTCCCCGCGCCATCCACCGCCGTCGTTTAGCCAGTCTGAATTCAAGCTACCAGCCCGCCTCCCTTGCCGCTTTCGACATGGTTGCCAACCGACCCAGCGATCCAGGTCACGACCCACGTGACATCCACTTTTCAGTTCCCCAGGTGCACCGCCTGAGGACGACGTGGGAAGTCGCGGGCGATGACTTCGACGAGCTTCTCGGGGTCCTCCATGCCTCGACCGACCCGGACCAATCAGGCGGCCCCGATGCCGAAATCGAACCGCCTCACGTGCTGATCTGGGCCGACGAAGAGGTGATGGCGGCCAGCCCCCGTGTCGGCGTGCTCGCGAAACGATTGGCCCAATCGGGCCGCGTCCATGTCGTCGGCGGGCCGCGAGCCGTCCCCGGCGGTGAGGAGGCGAAGAATTCGCCCGAAGTCATCGAGCGGCTGTTGGCCGACATTCACAACGCGATGCTCGATCGGCGCAGCTACATCATCGCGATCGGTGGTGGGGCGATGTTGGACGCCGCCGGTTACGCGGCCGCGATCGCTCACCGCGGCATCCGCTTGGTCCGCATCCCGACGACGACGTTGGCCCAGGCCGATTCGGGGGTCGGGGTCAAGAACGCGATCAATCACTTCGGCAAAAAGAACTGGGTCGGCACCTTCGCCGTCCCTTGGGCCGTCATCAACGACGCCGGTTTTTTGACGACCTTGCCCGATCGCGACTTCTTCTGCGGATTCAGCGAGGCGGTCAAGGTATCGCTGCTCAAGGATGCGGCCGAATTCGAGCGGATCATGCGCCGGGCGCCCGCGATCGCCAAGCGGGAGATGCCGATCGCTTGCGGCGTGATCGAAGCTTCTTGCCGGATGCACCTGGACCACATCACCCGGGGAGGCGACCCGTTCGAAACCCGCGAGGCCAGGCCGCTCGATTTCGGTCACTGGTCCGCCCACCGCTTGGAATCGCTGACCGACTACGTCATCCGGCACGGCGAAGCCGTCGCGATCGGCGTCGCGCTCGATTGCCTCTACTCGACCCTGGTCCACGGCTTGCCCGAAGCCGAGACGCGGAGGGTCTGCGATTGCTTCACCATGCTCGGCCTGCCGCTGTGGGACGAAGCGCTCGACGATTTCGAACGGGTCCTGGCCGGGCTGGAAGAGTTCCGGCAACACCTCGGCGGTCGGTTGACCGTAACCATGCTTCGAGGCGTCGGCGACCCGCTGAACGTTCACGTGATTGACCGAGTGGCCATGCGGGAAGCCGCCCGGCAACTCAAAGGGATCGCGACCCAAGCGTCCCCCCCTTCGCCGGCTCAGTAGACGGAATTCGCCAGCGGGCGTGGCCGAGTTTCCCAGCGGAGTCCGATCAGCGATCGGAATCGGGGTCTACCGCGGTCAACTCGAACAGGCGATCGAGCCTCGTGACCCGAAAGACTTCTTGCAACGTCTCGCTGAGGTTTCCCAGCACCAACTGCGTGCCGTTGCTGCGGGCATGACAATTGACTTGGATCAACTGATTCAAAGTTTCACTGGTCAACTGATTGACCCGGCTCAGGTCGATGTGCAGTTTGGCCGGTCGCTCCTGGTCGATCAATCGGATCAGCCGTACCCCGAGGGCCCGGGTGACGACCAATGAATCGGGGCCGGACCCTCCCAGATCGACAACCGTCCAATCGCGTTGACGCTCGATCGACAGCCCGTTTTCAGGACGCGGATCGGAATCGGTGGTCAAATTTCGCGAAACCAACGACGGTGAACCGCCATCGCTAGGGAAAATCTCGATGCGGTCCGATGAGTCTTCGCCCAGCCGAGGTTGCTTTCGTAACCTTCCCAGCGTTGAGGCGAGAAACTTCATGGGTTGCCTGAATCGTGTCCGAGGTAATGAACTACCCTTTCAGCAACACCTTCCATGGCAACACCTCTCAGTGTCCGACGCTGCTGGTCGGCGATCCTCAGGGGACCGCCCACAACCGGGTCGTATCGGTCAGACGCAAGTCACCTGCGGCTGAAAGGAACGTCCCAGACTCTCCGACTCGCGTCACTAAGCCCTGTCTCAGAGACTCGGGCCATTACGAGACTAGACGGAACTTCGACATCCGGCAACCGAGACTTCACCGCCAAATCGCGGTCAAAACGGCGACGCGAGAGCAGCGTTGCCGGCACCGCCGCAAAGGGTTTGCTAGCAGCAGATAAGAGGACCTTAGCGAGGGAAAAAATTTATTCCCTGAGGTGACTCGGAGGTGCCGAGCGGACCGATTCCGCGAACGGCGCGGACCTCACCCGAGGCGAGTCCGGACGGGGCATCCGAACCACGTTGCGGTGACGTGGCGTTCGTCGTCGCCGCTCTCGCGTCGATCGCATCGGACATGCAGATCACCAGCGCGAAGCCGAGCAGCGCCCAACGCACCGGCCGACAGAACTGCATCGGGGCGCGCAGCCAAAAAATGAACAGAGGCAGGAAGATCATCGGACCGCCTTACGCGGAGGAACTCCGGCCGGCGCTGCCTCGCAGGAGTTTTCCTGCATGGGCATGCGTCGCCAAGCTCGGTGAACGGGAGATTCCTTCCCAGGGATCGATGCCCGTTATCCGTCGGGGATCCGTACGCTGGCCGGCGGCGATCAGCCCTCTTTCGGTAACGCCACCGCATGCAGGCTGACGACAGCCCCAATGGCGACAAGAGCCAGCCCCAACCATCGTGGCGGTTCCACCTGCTTCTTGGGCCGAGGCACGGCGATGTCCCGGATGAAATTGCCCAGCGCCGACGATTCGCTGGCCGTGACCGGGTTGCTCTTGCTGACCCGGATCAGTGTCCGGGTTGCCGACTCGTTGAGCACAAACGATTGGACCAATCGGAACTGCAATCCCAACAGGATCAGCAGCATGCCGGCCAAAAAGTAACGATTACGCGAGATTTCCATCGGTCGATGACCCTACCGCTCCGAGCGGCGAACTCGAGGATGATTCCATCCGATGGCCGCGTGGCGGATCTTCCGTCTCGTCGGCGTGCGGTCCTTCGCCGTTTGGGAATCAGCGGCTAACTCGATCGCAGCCACGTTCGCAAACTCTGAAGTAGGTCATCGGGCTAAGTGTCCACGACGCCGCAGCGAATTGCGAAAAGTTCGCGTCGTAGCCGCTGAGCGGGTTATGCCGACAAACCGCGTCACTTGCCGAGTTCGTGAACGTGATACCCGTCCGCGGGTAGCGCCGCCGCGGCCAATTCGATCAGGTGGCGATGGTGCGTGAACAGGATGACCTGAGTCCGTCTCGCCATCTCGGACAGGATCGCCAGTGCCGAAGACGCCCGGTCGTCGTCGAACTGAATCAAGCAATCGTCGACGATCAACGGCACCGGGTTGTGTTCGTCCAAGTGGGCTTCCAGGCTGGCCAACCGCAACGCCAGGTACAACGCGTCGGCGGTCCCATCGCTCAACTGGTTTGCCGCCACCATGCCCAGCCCCGCCGGCCGCACCCCAACCAGTCGCGGCTGGTCCTTGTCGTCGAAATCGACTTTCAACCCCGCGTACTCGCCGTCGGTCACGCGGCAAAAGAACGCCGAAGCCTTGCCAAGGATCGGCCCTTCGTTGCGTTGGCGGTAATCCTCGATCGCCAGTTTCAACGCTTCCAAGGCGATCGTCAGCTCCGCGTAGCGTTCCGCCTGGCGGCGAATGGAGGACAGGCGATGGAGCTGTTCCTGTTGGACCTTGGCCGCCTCGCCACTGCCGTCCATCCGATCGATTTCGCCTTGTAGCTTCCCCAACGTTTGTTGCTGCGTCGCCCAACGGTCCCGCAGACGCTGGCAAGCCGAATCGCTGTTGCCGATCGCCACGTCCAAGTCACCCGCAGGCTGTGCCTCTGCCGCTCGGATGAACTCGTCGAGCGACTCCCCCCCGGCAAACTCACGCAGGCTCTGGTCGATCCCGCGCAGTTCATGCTCCAATTCCCGACGCCGTCTGGATGCTCGCTCGATCTCGGGCAACTGCTCCATCCGCTCGCAACCGGCCTCCTTGCAGAGTCGTCCCAAGCTGGCCCGCAACGTCTCCTCGTCGGATTGAGTCTCGCGAATCCGATCCTCCACCGTCGCGATCTGCTCGGCTAACGCTTCCTGCTCGCCCCGCAGCTTGGTTTGCCGATCGACCGTTTCCGACCATGCACGCACCTGAACGGCCGCCGCGCGACTCGGTTCAGACGAAGGCGGACCGCCCGTTGGTGACGAAGCGTCGTTCACCCGGGTGGCGAGTTCGCGGACACGCCCGAGGTAGGCGTCGCAGTGGCCGCGCGATTGCTCGATCCGCCGCCGCAACGATTCTCGTTCGTCGATCAGACGCTGCCACTGGTCGACTTGGCGGATCAGTCCATGGACGGTTTCGGGTCGCGGGGAATCTTGGCCGGCCAGCCCGCGGGTCAAGTCGCTCCAACGCGTCTGCCAGCGAGCCCGTTCCCGTTCGCGGCGACGGAGGTCCGTGGTGGCCCGTTCCAGTTCAGCCGCGATCTGGTCACGCTGCGTGATCAATCGCTCACGCTCCTCGACCTGCCGCAACCCATGGTCTCGCCGCAGCGTCGCTTCGGCGTGCAATCGGATCAACTCCTCCGCGGCGAAGTCGGGGGCATCATCTCCAGACGCCTCGCCGGCTGCCGCTTCCGTGACTTCGTTCTCGGTCCCCAGTTCGGGCTCGGTCACGGCCGCTCCCGTGACGAGTTGCCAAGCGACGCGCAGCGACAACAGGCAACGCTCCAACCGCTGGCGAGCCTTCCTCGCCTCCATCCGTTTCGCCGCCGCTTGTTCGATCGCATCCATCAAGCTCGCGTGGTCGGACACCCACACCCGCATCGTCTCGGGATCGCCCGCTGCCACACCGACTTCGGACCACAGCGCCAGCCAATCCTGTTCCGCCTGGGCGCGCAAGCCGCGGGCGTCCTCGAGTCGCTGATCCGCCGCCGCCAGCCGCGCTTCGGCCTGACGAACCTCCTGGTCCAGTCGTTGGCGAAGGACGACCAGGTCATGCGCCGCCAACAACGCGTCGCTGAGCCGATCCGCTTCGAGGATTTGTTCGGCCAGCGTGTCGACCGATGTCGACGCGACCGGTTCGCCGGCGCGGGCCGATTCGCGAAGGCGACCGATCGATTCATCCCGCGTCTGCCGCGCGGCATCCCGTTCGGCCGGCGTCGGCGGTTCCGCCTCACCGATCTCGTCGATTCGCTGCTGGCAGGCATCGTCCCGACGAGCCGCCTCCGCCAACCGTTCGGCCTCGACACGTCCCACTTCCCGCGTGGCTCGGTCCAGCTTGCCGGCGAGTTCCGTAATCCGGTGGTCAGGTGGCAGGCACAGCTTCTGGGCCTCCGCCTCCCCGCCATCGAACCCTCGCAGCTTGGCAACCGCAGTGGCGACGCGGCGCTGGGCGGCCCGCCAATCCTGCTCGGCCGTGACCAACGACTCGATCCACGTGTTCGGCTTGCCGAGGTTGGCCAAGGCCTCGACGAGCGGCGTCGGGTCGACGGGCGGCGGTAGCGTCGCGACGCGATCCGCAAGCGACGCGAGCTTGGCCCGCAAATTTTCCTCGGCCGATTTCGCCGCTTCCGCTTTTTCGATCAGTCCCCCATGTTCCGTCACCAGTTCATCGATTCGGCTGCGGACACTCTCGTCAGGCAACCGAGGTGCGTCGGCGAGCTGGGAACCGTCCGCGGAGTCATCGGCATCGGCCGGTTGATCGACAGAGGCTACCGCGATCGCGCGACGAGCCGCCGCGATGCGTCCTTCCAGCGGCCCTAGCTCGATTTGCCAATCGCTGATCCGCGATTCCTCCGCTTCGAACCCGCCCAGGTCATGCATCAACTGCTTGACCGTGGCGGCGACTTCGAGCCACCTCGGTTCGATCGGCAGCCCATCTCGACGCTTCGTCAAATCCGACAACTGTTCCCTCAGGGTGGTCAATCGCTGGTTCGCTTCCGACCACTGCTTTTCCCAATCGCGGCGTTTTTCCGAGAAGGCTTCGTCGAGCAGCGGGATCGCGGTGCCGATCTGGTCGAGTTCCTCCAGCACCGCGCGCCGTTGCGGCAGGAACGCGAGCGCGGACTTGTGAGCCTGCAAACGCCGCAGCCGCGTCGATTCCTCGGCGAGCCGCCGCGTCGATTCGTCCGCCTCGGCTTTGGCCCGTTCGAGGTCGTCTCGTTTTTGTTCATAAGCGAACGGCAGCAGACGCAGCTCCCGCAGCCGATTTTCCGCCGCCAAGTACTCGCTCAGCAATCGGTTCAACGATCCGGACGAACCGCGCGGGATGTAGAGCTGGCGTAATTCCTTGTCCAGTTGCTGTTGAACCGCACGCAGCGACCCGGTGCCGGTGCCGGCGGCAAACAGGATCGCCCCCAACTCGCCACCACCTTCGGTGATCTCTTTGCCGCCGCGAACGAGCTCGTGGTGACTCAGCCCAAAGCGTTTCGCGAAAGTTTCCGCATCGATCCCAGGCAGCATCTTGGCGATCACCGCCGGATCGATCTCGCCCGATTCGTCCGGCGTCAGCAACGTCTTCTGCTGACCCTTGCGACGGACGCATTCGACGACCGCTTGCGAGACGCTGTCACGCAACTTGCCGCCGATCCGCATCGACTTGTAGTCGTGAACGTAGTTGTCGTCCGACCGGACGGGGATGCCGAATAACAGCGAATGGATCGCGCGCAGGCTCGTCGATTTGCCCGATTCGTTCGGCCCATAGACGAGATGAAATCGGGTGGGACCGGCGGACAGGTCGATCGACTCGCCGCTGAACCGCCCGAAGGCGATCAGGTCCAAGCGTTCGATGATCATCAGTCTTCCTCCCCATCCTGAAGCCGTCCGAGCAACTCGGGTTCGACCTGGTCGATCCAGCGTCGCACCAACTCCGGTTCCCGCGGCGAGAAGGGCTCGGCCGCGTCGCCGACGAGCGCGGGGGGCAAGCGGTCCCACAACGGCTTGAGCCAAGTTTCGATCCGTTCCCGCCACTGGTCACCGCGACACTCGGCGAACACCTGCCGCAACGAGTCATCGACTCCCGTGGCTGCCATGTCGGCCGCGGAGGCCGGTTGAGATTGGGCCGGGCCGGTGGTCCGCAACCGCAGGCTCTCGATCCAGACTTGGCCACTGCCGATTTGCAGGGCCAGCGACCGCAGTTCGTTCTCCAGACCGATCGACTGGCGATGCAGCGTCGCGTGCAGCGGCGTCCGTCCCTGCACCCGCACGCGAACCGCCAACGGCCGCTGTTCCGCCGCCGCCAATTCGTCGGTCAACCAATCGCGGAACGCATCGAGCAGATCATCCGTCGAGCTGTCCTGCGTCGCATCGTGGCGGAACGCCGCCCACCGCGCGACGTCCAACGCATGGAATTGCGACCGGATTCGGTTGTGCGCATCGATCTCCAGGATCAGACACCCCTTCGCGCCGACTTCGCGAATATGCCGTCCTTGCACATTCCCCGAAAAGACGATCGGCGCTTGCCCAGGAGCATGGCATTCTCGGCGGTCGTGGATGTGCCCCAGCGCCCAATAGTCATACCCCTTCGCGGCCAACCGGTCGGGCTGGGTCGGGGCGTAGTTTTCATGCCCCTCCGACCCGGTCAAGCAGGTGTGCAGCAACCCCAGGTTGAACATCCCGACGATCGGCGACGGGTAATCGATCGACAGGTCGCTCGTTTCGGCCTTGTTCGCAAACGACCGCCCATGGACGGCGATCCCCACCGAATCGAACACCCGCATGTCGACCCGATCGTGGCTCAACATGATCGCGGAACCGTCCGGGTTCGCCGGCAGGCCGATCGAGCGGGTCATCCGCAACGCCGCGTCATGGTTGCCGCGGATCACGACCAACGGAATCTCCGCGTCGCGGAGCCGCGTCGCTTGCCCGACAAAATGCAATCCGGTGTGGGCATCGTCCCAATCGCCGTCGTACAGATCGCCCGCGATCACCACCAAGTCGACCTGCTGATCGATCGCGAGGTTGACCAAGTTGCCAAGCGCCCTCCGGGTCGCCCCTTGGAATGCGTCGACGGGCGCATCGGGATAAGCCTCGAGGTTTCGCATCGGGCTGTCCAAATGGACATCCGCCGCATGCAGGATCTTACGTACGCTCATGCAAATCGATCGAAGTGAGTTGACAATCGCCAGTAAAAAATCAAGGAACCGATCCGTCAGACCGCTCGGAAGCAACGGTCATTCAAGCCAGCAAACGCGGGTAATGATGGGAAAAACGTTGTGGTGGAATGCCCCGCGGGGTTAAGGAACGATCACTGTCACTCGAGCCATTCACCGCTCAAACGTGTTTCTCGCTGAATCCCTTGTCCCGCACTCCTACTCCTACTCGATGCTCATCCCATTCGGCCTTTCCCCCTCATCAATCGCTTTGCGGCTGGCTCACGCCCAAAGAATCTTGCCCGAACGCGTGAGGCAGCAGTTCTCGGAGCGAATGATTCGACCAGAGACCGCTGGCCGCGTCGACGACGATCACCGCCAGGTCGGCATGGAACTCCGCCAAAAATTGCCGGCACGCTCCGCACGGCGTCGCCCCACCCTCGGCGGCGACCGCGATCATTCGCCACCGGAGACTCCCCGCGGCGATCGCCGTCACGGCAGCCACCCGTTCGGCACAGAGCGTCAACGAGTAACTGGCGTTTTCGACGTTACAGCCCACAAAGACCTCGCCGGCCTCGTCGAGCAGCGCCGCACCGACGCGAAAGCGACTGTAGGGCGAGTAGGCGCGCTGGCGGGCCGCGAGCGCTTCGCGAATCAGCCGATCGACTTGATCGCGATGCGGAGCCGTCATCCCCGTTGCCTTCCCGGTCATCGGTTCCCCCCCAGCGTGTCGAGGATCAGTGGCCGTGGCGCGACCGGTTCATCGGCCAGCGTGACAGCAGAACTCAGCTCTCGCATCGACTCTTCCTCAAGCTCACCGAATACCCGCAGCCAAGGTTGCCCCGCGGCGACGGGATCGCCGATCCGGACGAGGATTTCCAGCCCCACGGCGGGATCGATCGGCGACTTCAAATGTTGCCTACCGCCCCCCAGCTCGACGACCGCTCGGCCCAACCGCGCGCAGTCCACCGCGGCGACGTGCCCCAATCGCGGGGCGACGATCTCGGTCATCGGCGCCAGCGGCAACTTGCCGGTGAACCGTCCCCCTTGCGCTTCGACCATCCGCAGAAACCGCTCGGCCGCCGCCCCGGTCCGCAGCGACCGCCGCAAGCCCTCGACCGCCGCCTCCGAGGAATCGGCCAAACCGACGTCGGCCAAGCCCTGGGCCGCGAGCCGAACGGTCAATTCGGCCACCTCCGGCGGCCCTTTCCCCGTCAACACCTCCCACGCCTCGTTGACCTCGATCGCGTTGCCGATCGCCCTTCCCAACGGCTGGTCCATGTCGGTCAAAAACGCGGTCGTCTCCAGCCCGGCCAATCGCCCCGTCTCGACCAAGCTGCGAGCCAACTCGGTCGCGTCCGGCAGCGACTTCATGAAAGCCCCCGAGCCGACTTTGACGTCGATCACGAGCCGATCGAGCGATTCGGCCAGCTTCTTCGCCAAAATGCTGGCGGTGATCAGCGGTACCGATTCGACCGTCCCGGTCACGTCGCGGAGCGAGTAGAGCCGACGGTCCGCCGGCGCGATGCGGTCGCTCGCCCCGATGATGAAGCAGCCGACCCGATCGAGCTGCCTGCTTTGCTCCGCCGGTTCCAAATCGACCCGAAACCCCGGAATCGACTCCAACTTGTCGAGCGTCCCGCCGGTCAGACCCAACCCGCGGCCACTGATCATCGGCACCACCACGCCATGGCAGGCCAATAGCGGCGCCAATATCAACGACACCTTGTCGCCCAACCCGCCGGTGCTGTGTTTGTCCAAGCGAGGCCGCCGACCGCGCGATCCCCCGTCCTGGCCGGAATCCCGTTCCAGCCGCTGGCCACTCTCGAACATCGCCAGCGTCAACTCGGCCGTTTCGGCCGGCGTCATCCCCCGCAACACCACCGCCATCGCCCAGGCGGCGATCTGGTAGTCCGCGACCTGACCCGTCACCAGGCCATCGATCAAAAAACGGATCTCCGAGCGAGTCAGTTCTCCCCCGTCCCGCTTCTTCACGATCAAGCTGGCCGGCAACATTAGCCTTTCCCCCTTACGGCAACCTGCGTTCCGGCGGATATAGTGACGGATCGGTCGCGGCAAGTGAACCCGCGGCAGCTTTCGCTCACCCGTTTTCGAGGATGTGGACGCATGGTCGGTCGAGGTCGATGGTGGATGCTCGCGGTCTGGGTACTCCCGATGCTGTGCCGACCGGCAATCGCCCAGCAAGCCCCGAGTCCCGTTGCCGAAGCGTCGGCGCCGGCCGACCCGCCCGAGATCGCGGCGCCCACGGAGCAGGGCCAAGCCGGTCCCCGAGCCTTATCGCGAGCCTTTCGGGCGGCGGCGGCGAAGGCGACCCCCAGCGTCGTGACCGTCTTCGCCTACGGCCAAGGTGCCGAACCGAATGGCGACAACGAAGAGGACGATGACGATCTCGACGACCGACCGGATCCCGGGCGTGAAGACGCCCCGGGCGTCGGGCCGGTGCCACCGCCACGCAGCGACGACAGCGGCCGGAACCTGCCCTTTTCCGGGTTAGGGAGTGGCGTCGTCCTGTCGGCCGAGGGGCTGATCGTGACCAACAATCATGTCGTCGCCAATGCCCAGCGGCTGGTCGTGCAATCCTTCGACCAATCCGAATGGGAAGTGCTGGAGGTCAGTGCCGATCCGGCCAGCGACTTAGCCGTTCTCCGCATCGACCCGGGTGCCGAACCGCTCACCGCCGCCACGCTCGGTGATTCCGACAGCCTGGAGATCGGCGACTGGGTGTTGGCGATCGGCAGCCCGTTCGAGTTGGAAGCGACCGTCAGCGCCGGGATCATCAGCGCGCAAAACCGGACGCTGCGTCACATCCGCCGCGGCAGGATGCTGCAAACCGACGCGGCGATCAATCCCGGCAATTCGGGCGGCGCGTTGATCGACCTCAACGGCGACGTGATCGGGATCAACACCGCCATGGCGACCCGCGGCACCGGCTACATCGGGATCGGGTTCGCGATCCCGATCAACCAAGCCCGCTGGATCGCTGACGAATTGGCGGCGTACGGCCGCGTCCGCCGAGCGACGCTGGGGCTACGGCTGGCTGACCTGAACAAGCGGATCGCGGCCCAAGTCAACCTGCCGGCCGGCTTGGGGGTACTCGTCTATCAGGTGATCGGTCAGGGCGCCGCGGCCCAAGCCGGCATCCGGCCACTCGACGTGATCGTCGAGTTCGCGGGAGAAAAAATCCGTTTGGCGAACGACCTGCAGGAGATCGTCGAGCGCAAGCCGATCGGCAGTCGTCAACCGCTGAAAGTCATCCGGGAAGGCCAAGAAATCGCCCTGGAGGTCTTGCTAGCCCCCATCGAAGACCCCACCGACACCGGCAACGG
>RECD01000027.1 GCA_007694185.1 Planctomycetaceae bacterium | reverse complement strand
CGGCTGACAGTAATTTTTACTAAAGCCCCATGTCGACACGCTTGCTCGCACCCTGTCAATTCCATCTGTTGCCGCCGCTGCTGAAAGCCAAGACAATCATGCTGACGATCAATAGGATGAACAGCGCGAGAACCACCCAAACCCAGATCGACGTCTTGTAAACGATGTGCGGGGTCGCCTTGCGAATCCGGGTGTATTCGGGAGAGAAGACGTACTGCCCCTTGCTGCTGGCCAGCAGGTAGAGGAAGTAGCCACTGATCAGCGTCCCGATCGGGATCGCCAGCAGCCCGATGCACGACAGCACGATCCCACCGATGCGGGCCGGCGGGTTGAGCTTGCGCAAGCCGATGCCGACCCAGGACTGAAAGATGCCCATCACGAAATAGGCTACGCCGATCCCGAGGCCAAAGGCGATCCCTTCGGGCGGTGCGTTGTTGACGGAGGCGATCAATGAAATCGCCATGCCGGCGCCGGCGATGGTCACGATTACTCCCCCGAGCAGGTAGAGGGCGCCGACGCCTTGCACGGAAGCTTCGTGGGTCAAGAAATTCCTTCGGATTTGCTCGTCCGAAGCACTCACCCCCACCATTCCCGGGATCGCGTCGCCGACCGTCGCCGTCGGGGCGTAGGGGTTTTGAGGTGCATTCGCTGGCGGCAAGTCGTCCCAAAAACGATCGTTCATCGTGGATTCTCGAAGCGAAAGAGGGAGTGGAATAGGAATGAGTGATCCGAACGGGATGCGATCAGAGTGTACGGGCGACCGCGGTCGTGTGGATGCGGCCGGACGACTACCAACAAACCGAACGGGCTCGAATTTTTCGGTCGAAGCCACTTTTCGGTCCAAGCCGTCGCATCATAGTGCGGTCGCATGCGCCGGTCGACACAATTTTTTGCCCGTTTTCGAAGAAAATCGCGGACTGAACGGGCCTGTAATCCGGGTGGCCCGATGAACGTGGCCAGCCACCGGACGGCTTTCGCCCTTACGCAAACCTGGCGGCATATTTTAGCGGCACGGCGCGAGTCGTCCGGTGCGTCGGCAAGGGCATCCCGGACGGATTGCGCTGGGCTGCTGAATGGATGGAAGTCATCGTCACAGGACAAACGATCAACGAACTGGTTCGCCGTAGCGGTTACACCAACCGAACGGCGGCTGAAGTACGGCGATTGGGCGAACATCTGCAACATAAGCAGTCGCGATTTCTGGTGACGCAGGTTGCAGAGGAAATCGAACCGATGTGCCGAGGACTTGGTCCACTCCGAAGGGCCAACGGCCCGGAAATTTGCGACCAAGCAACGGCTAGCCACACCATGCCACCAGCGCACGCTCAAGGTGACGAATACCGGGGGATTCGCGAAATGCGTGGTATTGGGCTGCACCCTCGACGCGTTCGGGATCGAGCGATCTCGCAAACGGTCGGGCCGTTGGCCCGCAGGGCAGATAAGTACTTCAACAGTCCTTGTTCCGCATAACTCGAACGCAATAATCGACACCGGCGTTGGCCGTTCGCCCAGAATTATCTGAAAACGATTTTGCAGGGCCGATTGCCCGCCGGTGACGCGAGGCCGGAGCCGAGAATGACCGCCCGCTTTCTTAGCCTGGAGGGCGACACATACTTGCCGGTGGCGTAAGCCACCGGAATCAGGAAAACAATCTCACAAAGCCCGGAGGGCGACACATCCACTTAGGATCGAATGATCAAAAAGTCGCGTCGATTTGCGTTTTGCGCTCCGGCGGAAGATCCCAGAGGCGCGAGAAACCACGCCAGTAAAAAACCAACCGTTTCTTACCGCATCGATTGACCACCTACCCAGCCCAAAGGGCTGGTTTCCTTTCCAAGACTCTCACGGACCGCGACAGGGCATGTGGCGTTCCTTCGGGCCAACGGCCCAGTCATTTACCTAGCCCAGCCCAACGGACTGGTATTCCGTGTTTCCAAATTTCCAAAAGGGCCAACGGCTCGACCGTTTGCGAGATCGCTCGATCCGAAACGCATCGTCGGTAGATATCAATGCCGCGCATTTTGCAGCACCCCGGCATTCGTGACCCTGAGAGTGCGCTGGTGGCATGGCATGGCCAACCGTTTCTTTGTCGCAAATTGCCGGGCCTTTGGCTTTTAAGATCGAGCGATCCATAATTGGCAAAATTCTGCGTTTTCCGCTCTGGCGGAAGAGCCCATAGGTGCGAAAAATTGCGCCAGTAAAAGATCGGCCGTTCCTTAGCGGTACCGATAGAGCTTGGCATTCACTCAACCGAAGCACTTCAACAGGTCTCATCCCGCATAATTTGAACGCGTTAATCGACACCGCCGCCGGCCGACTCCCTGGTTATACCGAAACCATTCTGTCGCCGTGCTTTGCGTCATTTGCTGCCTGTGTTCTGCCCCTCGCCGCATGCTCTGTGCCTCTGTAGTCATTCCCCCTCAGCAACCCAGAAGGTGACACCCCGGAATGACATTCTCCTCCCTGACAGCTTCCTGAAAATGCACCGCCCGCAACCGCATTTGCCTGCGATCTGACTCTGGGGCCGTAGGCGGTCATTCGTCAGGCAACCGCCAAATGCCATCGGAAGCGTGTCGCTTGGCGTCTTCGACCATGTACATCGATTTGCAGCCGGGGCAGTATAAATACCACGCGTAGTAATATGCTTGGTCTGTTTTGACCGTTTGCTTTTTGGGAGTCCTCTTGATGATCGGCGTGCCACACTTCCGGCAGGGTTGACCAACCTCCGTCATTTTGGTCTTCGACCGGGCGAATGTCTGCGGACGGTTAGCTGATGTGAATGCCGGAGTCACGGGCGGGTCAGGATCGTATCCTTCGTCGGGTGGCAGTTCCGGCTGTTGCATGGCAGCCGCCGCGAGCCGATCACATCGCTCATTGTCATCAACCCCGGCGTGCCCCTTCACCCAAACCATCTCAACGGCGTGCCGGTCGTAGGCGGCCAAAAGTCGTTCCCACAGGTCAGCATTTTTCGCCTTTTTCGAGCCGAGGGCCTTCATCGACCAACCGTGGTCCCGCCATCTGAAAGCGGCACCGGTCGTGATCGCATCGACGATGTACTTGGAATCGCTATGCAGCCGGACTCGGCAGCGTTCCTTTAAAGCTTCCAGGCCCACGATCACCGCCATCAATTCCATGCGATTGTTCGTGGTCAGCGCAAACCCGCCCGAAAGCTCCTTCAAGTATTTGCCGAACCGAAGGACGACGCCAAAGCCACCTCGCCCCGGATTAGGAACCGCGCCCCCATCGGTATGAATGGTGACTTCCTTCAAGTCAGCAGTCGTTTCAGAAGTTTGTGACATGGGTATTAGCGAATTCAAGTCTCACTTGTAAATCTCGATATCGGGGTGTTAGTCGGACCGTCCCTGTTCCCGAAGTCAGCGAGATTCTGCAGCTGCTATCCTCTGGCGGGAAACAGGTGTATCAAAGACGCCCATCAGCAGCCCAAATGTGTCGCTCCGGGCTTTGCGAGTTTATTTCCCTGGTTCCGGTGGCTTACGCCACCGGCAAGTATGTGTCGCCCGGGCTGGGAATGACACCGAATGGGGACCGGGATAAAGTCCGAAAGATGGCTAAGGGCTGGCTGAAGGGTGGCCGAAGGTTGACACCCACTTTGAAAAGGCCCAATTTGAAGGGGCCATGGACACTCCTGAAACTTATCCGGCTGATCAGCCACACTTTTTTGACCGGTTTTGCATTTCGCTTGCCGCGGCGGTTCCTTTTTTGTTGCTGCAGGCGGCTTTTCTGAGCGACCCGTACGGGTTGTCGGTCGTGCTGTTCGGGTATGGCGCGATTTTTGTCGCGGTCGTTCCGGTCTTTGTCGGTTGGTGCGTCTATATCTTCATCGAACGTCGCGTTCGCATCGCGAACAAGCGTGCCGCCTTTCCGGCCTTCGGCGTCGCAGGGGCGCCGCTGTTGCTCGGGTTTTTTCTGCCCGCGTTGATGATTTACCCGATCGCCTTGAAGGTGCCGCAGCTCTGCCGGGTCACGCAGGCGATCACGTGGCCGACGTCGCGAGTTGATGGGGATCGGGCGTCGGAACACCGTTTCATCCTGGTTCTCATCGGGGCAGGGACCAAAAGCCGAC
>RECD01000028.1 GCA_007694185.1 Planctomycetaceae bacterium | reverse complement strand
GCGAATCATGGGAAACGGAGGAGCGGCACGAACGAACGACCATCGACTTTGACGATTTTATCGATTTTACCAACCGATCGGGCTGTCCGTTGCCGAAAACTTAGATGAACAAAGATAGCTCCCATTTTGTCTTGGCAGGCCTGTCGGCACTCGAAATCCTCCCGAACGTAGAGTGCCCGTGCTCCGATCGTGAGGGGGCCCTTCGCCCATTCCATCCCGAGACCACGCCGTGTCGACGTCCGCTCAACGGCTACCGTTTGCCCCAGATGAGCGAGCGACGCGGCTTCGTGGCGGTTCACGAACCGCTGGGCTGGTCGTGGTTCTCGTTATCACGTTCGGGGCGGTCGCGACCGGGTGTCGATCGAGCGCTTCCAAATTGTCGATCCGCGACGAGACCGATGCCGCGCAGGCTTGGACCAACGTGGTGTCACTAAGCACCGCGACCGATCTCGATGCGGCTACCGAAACGGAGGAGGTCCCGTTCACGATCCACGACGAAGCCACGGAGTACTGGGACCTCAGCCCCGAAGAGGCGGTTCACCTGACGTTGGCAAATTCGACGGTACTCCGCCAACTGGGGGGCTCCGTGGTCGCCGCCCCGGACACGGCCACCACGATTTACGATGCGGTATTGCAGGAAACCGACCCCCGCGTCGGGATCGATGCCGCCCTCAGTAGGTTCGATGCCCAACTGCGGGCTTCGGCGTTCTTTGACAACAATGACCGGGCTGTCAACAACCGCTTTCTCGGCGGGGGTGCGAACATCATCCAGCAGGATTTGGGCAATTACCAACTTGAGCTCAGCAAACGCGGTGCGTCGGGGACGAACTACGCGATCCGCAAGCTGATCGATTACGACGCCAACAACCTGCCGGGCAATTTGTTCCCCAGTGCTTGGACGGCCATGTGGGAGACAGAGGTTCGGCACCCGTTGATGCGTGGCGGCGGGACGGGATTCAACCGCATTGCCGGCCCCGGGTCAGTCGCGGGAAATCCCCAAGGCGTGGTCATCGCCCGTCTGAACACCGACATCAGCGTCATCGAGTTCCAACAGCAACTGCGGGAACTGGTGAATGACGTCGAGAACGCCTATTGGGACCTGTACTTCGCTTATCGACTGCTCGACACCCGCAAGTCGGCCCGCGACCGGACGCTTCAGATCCTCAAGCGGATTCGGGCCCGCTCCGCCGATCTGCCCGGCGGGGCGCGAGAGCAAGAAGCGTTGGCCGAAGCGCAATACTTTGCCCTGGAAATCGAAGTCCAAAACCAATTGGGGGGGCGATTGAGTGAAGGGACGGAAGCCAACAACGGCAGCCGCGGCGGGACGTTTCGCGGAAACCTGGGGATCCATGTCGCCGAACGCCGCCTCCGGCTGTTGATGGGTGTGCCGCTGAACGACGGTCGCCTGATCCGCCCCGTGGTCGATCCGTTGCCGGTCCGCGTGATCTTCGATTGGGACGAGATCGTCGAAGAATCGTTCCGCCGTCGGACCGAACTGCGGAAACAGCAATTGGAAATCCGGCGTCGGGAATGGGAATTGGTGGCCGCCAAAAACTTCCTGCTGCCACAACTTGATGTCGTCGCCCGGCATCGTTTTCGCGGCTTCGGGAAGAACCTGTTGAACTCGACGAACCAGCCCGGCTACCCGATCGCCGGCTTGGCGTCTCCACGATTCGACAACGCGATTCAAGACCTGCTGACGGGGGATTTTCAGGAGTGGCAGTTGGGGATGGAATTGTTACTGCCGATCGGGTACCGCGAGGGCTACAACGCGGTCCGCAACGCACAACTCCGTGTCGCCCGCGAGCGGGCTGTATTGGACGCAGCGAAACGGGAGATTCGTCACGACTTGGCCAACGCGATTTCCGACCTGCACCGGGCTCACGAGGTGGCCCGACTCGCCCAACACCGACGACAAGCGGTCACCAGCCGCCGCGAACTGTTGGAAGAGCGTGACTCGCGGACCGGTGGGGTCGATCCCGCAGTCCTGATCGACATCTATCGGCAAGAGGCCGATGCCGACGCCGAATACGTCCGGGCCCTGGTCGAGCATTCGCTTGCGATCAAGAACATCCATTTCGAAAAAGGCTCACTACTGGAATACGCGGCGGTTTACCTTTCTGATGGTGGCTAACCGACGACTCGAGCATTCCCAAGCCCGTTCGGATCGACTAGCCTACCGAGGTCCCCGAAGGCCGCAGTTCGAAAACCTCAGCTCCATGAAAAACCTCCCCGTTCACTGGTACGAGGGGCTCTTTTTGCGGCCCCACCATTTTCAGGCCGCGGAACGTAACGCGAACGAAACCGTCGAAACCGCGAACCGTTGGGACCATCCCTACGGCTATGGCATCAAATCGCTGAGGTTCAGCGAACAGGCGCTGGCGAATTCGCAATTTCAAGTCGATCAACTCCAGGTCCGGATGCCCGACGGCACGCTGGTCAACATGGAGTTCGGCCAAGCCCCCGATCGGCTGAATCTCAAGGACAGCCTGGCGGAGACCGAACCGCTGATGGCCTCCCTGGCCGATGGCTTCGAGAAAGAATCGACCGTTCGCGTCTACCTGGCTGTCGCCAAGCTGAAGCTCGGCAGGGCGAACGTGGCCCAGGGGTCGGGTTCCGAAGTGACTCGCTATCGCCCGACGCGGGTCGAATTGCAGGACGAAAGCCGCGGCGGCAACGATCAGGAAGTCGAGTTTCTGGCCCTCGACGTCCGGCTGCTGCTCTCGACGCAAGACCTGACCGGCTATGAACTCTGCCCGGTCGCCCAGATCCGACGCTCCAGCGAAGGGGATTCGCAACCCCGTGTCGATACCGGCTATATCCCACCCGTGATCGCGATCGACGCTTGGCCGGGGCTGGGTCGGGACATCGTCCGCGCGATCTACGACATGGTCGGCCAGAAACTGGAAGTCCTGAGCCAACAGATCCAAAGCCGTGGCATCGGGCTCGAATCGAACGAACCGGGGGATGCCGACCGCATCCTGATGTTGAACCAATTGAACTCAGCTTTCACGACCTTGGGTGTGATGGCCTTCGCCCAAGGGGTCCATCCCTACGAAGCCTATCGGGAACTCTGCCGGATCGCCGGCCAACTGTCGATCTTCGGGGAATCCCGACGGGCACAGGAAGTCCCCCCGTACGACCACGAGGATTTGGCAAGAATCTTTACCCTGATCAAGGCTCGCATCGAAGCCCTGCTCAATTCCGTCCGAAGCTACAAGTACGAACAGCGGTACTTCGTCGGCGTCGGGTTGGGCATGCAGGTTTCGCTGGAGCCCCGCTGGTTCAATTCCGATTGGAAATGGTACATCGGCGTTTATAAGGGCGACCTGTCCGAACAAGAATGCCGCGACCTGCTGTCCCCCGGTTGTCTCGACTGGAAATTGGGCAGCAGCCGACAGGTCGAGTTTCTCTTTAGCCGGCGAGCCGAAGGGGTCGCTTTGGTGCCCGCAGACCATGCCGTCCGGGCGCTGCCGTCGCGTCGCGACTGGCTTTACTTTGAGGTCCCCCGCTCCGACATGCCCGCTTGGCGAGACGTACAGGAAACGCAGACTTTGGCGATGCGACTGAAGGAAAACCTGATCGTCAATCGCGACCGTTTGCAGGGGGAACGCAACTTGGTCGTCTCGGCCATGGGACGGACCGTCACCCTGCAATTCGCCCTATTCGCCGTTCCGCAAAACACCTGATCGGCCAGCCATGACGCCGCAGTTCGCCAGAGCGATCGACCCGATCTTCCTGTACGCACTCGACCTGATCTCACGGATCGCGGAAGACCAACATCCCCTGCCGCAGGAAGAGCGAATCCGGATTTGCGCCCTGATCGATCAGGGCGCCGCGTCCGTACCTGGCGGCGAATCTTGGGAATTGGCCAAATACGCGATCGTCGCCTGGATCGACGACATCCTGGTCGGCAGCACCTGGAAATACGCATCTTGGTGGCAAGACAACGTCCTGGAAGTCGAACTCTTCAACACGCGACTCTGCTTCGAACAGTTCTTTATCCATTCCCAACGGGCGATCGCCCTGCCGAATCGCGACGCCCTCGAAGTCCACTACATCTGTGGCATCTTGGGTTTCCGTGG
>RECD01000200.1 GCA_007694185.1 Planctomycetaceae bacterium | reverse complement strand
TGAGCCCGGCATTGATCCGCTCGGTGCCGATCCGCTCGCTGAGCCCGGTGTTGATCCGTTGGGTGAACCAGGTGTTGACCCGATCGAGTGACCGTCATCCAGGATCAGGCGACTTTTCGCTTCGATCCGGCGGTTGCGGCTTTCCCATCTGGCAACGCGACCGGTTCAGGGGCCATCGTTTTCGGCACCGACGTTTTCGTTTCCGGCAGCTCCATCTTGTCGAACAGCAGCCCGAGCAATTTCGGGTGGATGCAGATGTAGCTCCAGAGCAAGCCGGCGGCGATCCCGCCGACCACGTCGCTGAAGAAGTGCGTGCCGCTTTGCATCCGCTGCATGACGGTCAGTCCGCAAAACAGGACGAATAGCCAGCGTCCGCGAGGGACAGCCGCGCACAAGCCGATCGTCAGGGCGACGGCGCTGGCCATGTTTCCGCTGGGAAAGGATCGGGCGCTCGCATCGAACATGGCGACATGTTCCAGCGACCAATCGAAATGCCACCACCAGGCGGTTTCCACCGTCGCCAAATCGAGGTTGATTTGCGAGGGTCGAAGCCGCAGGACGAACATCTTCGCGACCGTCGACACGGCACTCGCCCCCGCGACCATCGCCACCAGCCTCGGCAGCAACGATCGCACCTGCGGTGCCATCAAGAAGACACTCAGCAAGATGAAGAAAATGCCGCTGCCGTGGGCGTAAAAGCGAATCAGCTCCATGGTCCGGACGAAGTCACCCGGCAGCGGATCGCGATCGAACCACTGGGCGATCCGGATGTCCATCAAGGTTGCCAGCGGGACCGAGAAGGCGGCAAAGACGACCGACCAGAGCAGCAACCCCGGACGTTGTCGCAGGTCCAGCGAGAGCGTTCGGTTCATCAGCGGCAGTGGCAATGCCGCCGAATCGTCACGTGGTGGGGCGTTGGAGGTCATCCCGGTTCTCTCGGTTGTCTGTCAACTCATCCGGCGTCGATTTATCAAAATCGAAGCGGAAGTTGACAGCCCAGTTTCCGGAAATTCGGGTGCTCGGGTGCTCGAATGTCGGTTTGTCGGCGATCGTACCCGCCGGGAGCCGAGGGGATTCGCTGCTAAAGCCGGTCGGTGTCGCAGCGACGCGACCGGCGTGAGCCGGAGACGGTCCCGATCAGCGACGGGAATCTCCTTGAAGCGTGAGCACGAGTCGGCGTGGGGGAGCCGCGTCACGGTGCTCGCAGAGATAAATCCCTTGCCACGTCCCCAGCGCCAGACGGCCCTGCGTGATCGGGATCAAGAGGCTGGGACCCAACAGCGAGGCCTTGACGTGTGCCGGCATGTCGTCACGTCCTTCGAGCGTGTGAACGTAGTCGAGTGTCTCGGGGACGACCTGATTCATCGCGGTTTCGAAGTCGATACGGACATCCGGATCGGCGTTTTCGTTGATCGTCAACGAGGCGCTCGTGTGTTGGATGAAGACCTGCAACCAGCCGACATCGACGCCGGCCAATTCCGGGAGTTGGCTGAGGATTTCATCGGTGATCAGGTGAAAGCCACGTCTCACGGGACGGATCGTGACGGACTTTTGAAACCACATCGGGGGGGCTCGGTGAAAACGGTCGTGACGGCGGTAGCTGCGGTCCCGATTTTGACGCCGCGGGGCAACCGGTTCAATGTCTGCCAGCGGTGTAGCCGATGAACGTTATCGAGCTTCATCGCGTCGGCGACGCGACCGATTCCCAGCAGGGGGTGGTGTCACGGGGACCACCCCGGCCGCTGCCCGACTGGGAACGAGGCATCGTGATCGCGTCCCCGACCGGGTTACCCTCAGCCAGAGGATCGTAAGCGTGTGGCGTTCATTCTTTTTAGCCGTGGGGGCCATGCTGGTCATCGTCGGGATCGAGACGATGGTGATCGACAGCGCGACCATCTATTCCAAGGGCACCGTCCAATCCCCGGAGGGGGCTGAGCAATCGGCGTCACCACCCCGCCGTGCAACTCGGGTCGTTCAACCGGAGGAGTGGGTGCCTTGGACGGCGATGAGCATCGGGGCGATCGTGGTGCTGTACGCCTTCACGCTACCCCAGCGATTCGCCCGCGGCGGGGGCTGAGCGTCCCCCGCACGTGAATCCGACCGGGTTACCGCGCGACCCGAAACGGGAGCGCGGTCCAAGAATGCCGAGTGGTCGCAGCGCTACTACAGGAAGGCGCCGACCTTGGCGACCAAGTCGGCGGTCCGGCAGCTATAGCCCCATTCGTTGTCGTACCAGCTAATCACCTTGACGAACTTGCCTTTGCCGCCGAGCACCTGCGTGAAATCGGCCGCGAAGATGCTGCTGTGCGGATCGGTGATGATGTCGCTGCTGACGATCGGGTCGGTCGTGTAATAGAGAATTCCCTTCATCGGCCCATCTGCGGCCGCTTTCATCGCGGCGTTGATGTCAGCCGCCTCGACGTCCTTGCTCAGGTTAACCGTCAGGTCGACGACGCTGCCGGTCGGAACCGGTACCCGCATCGCGATCCCGGTCAACTTCCCTTTCAACGCGGGAATCACCAAGGCGACCGCTTTGGCGGCGCCGGTGGTGGTCGGGATGATGTTGGTGGCTGCGGCTCGGCTGCGATAGAGATCCTCGTGCGGCTGGTCCTGGATCTTTTGGTCGTTCGTGTAGGCGTGAACGGTCGTCATCAGGCCCGACTCGATCCCGAATGATTCGTGCAGCACTTTGGCAACCGGGGCCAAGCAGTTCGTCGTGCAACTGGCGTTCGAAACGCAGTTGTGGGCTGCGGTCAGTTGATCATCGTTCACACCGAGCACACAGGTCAGGTCCGCGCCATCTTTCGCCGGTGCGCTGAGGATGACTTTCTTGCAGCCAGCCGCGATGTGACTGTCGTATCCGGGCTTGTCGCCCGTCGCGCGGGCGGTGAAGAAACCGGTCGATTCGATCACGACGTCGACGCCCAGATCTTTCCAAGGCAACTTGCGAGGGTCACGTTCCGCCAGGGCATGAACCGTTTTGCCATCGACGATCAACGACTTGTCGTCAAAATCGACAGTGCCCTCGTACCGGCCGTGGGTGCTGTCATACTTCAACAGCGTAGCCAGCGTCTTGTTGTTGGTCAGGTCATTGACCGCGACGACTTCGAACTCGTCGCTGCGTTGCATCAGGTTACGGAAGGTCAAACGCCCGATGCGGCCGAAACCGTTGATTGCGACTCGAATTGCCACGATGAATCAAACTCCTGAATGCGTTGCGAAAATGCGGCGGGCCTGACGAGGGTCTCGTCGGTAACGCCAGAGACGTCGATGACCACGGATTTGAACCTGTTCCCTCGCGGCCTTTGAGCCGGGATTATAGGCCCAGCGGACAAGAATGAACCAGCCCCCGCCGAAGGCCGCGCCGGACTCCCTTCAGCCCCTGTCGGCAACCAGTACCGGTCGCTCGGAGCGCCGTCCGGCGTGGAGATTGCCGACGGGAGTCGCCCCGGGAACCTGGGAATACACGCAGGCCGAATCGATCGCGAAGGGCTACCGCGAATTCATCGCGTCGACCCCCTTGGTGGGGCTCGATATCCGGCTGCTGCTGGAATCTCTGCCGGCCCCGCAGCCGCAGCGGCAGACCCGGGTGCTCGACTTGGGCTGCGGCGACGGACGCGCCTTGCGGGCGATGTGGGAGGCGGGCTATGACGTCCTCGGCGTGGACCTCAGTCAACCGATGCTTCGCGGCGTGACCGCCGGGGAGCATGGCGAGGCGTTGCGAAACCGCCTGGTCCGCGCGAACCTGGTCGAACTCGATTGCCTCCGGTCCGACACCGCGGATCACGCTTGCTGCCTGTTCAGCACCATCGGGATGGTTCGCGGTCGCGGCTGTCGGCGACGCTTCCTGCAACACGTCGCCCGGATCGTCCGGCCCGGCGGGATGCTGGTCGTCCATGTTCACAATCGCAACCGTTGGTGGCGTGACCGGCCGAGCGCGCGGGCTTGGTTGGACTCGCTGTTGCGGTCGCTACGCGATCGCGAACACGAGTGGGGGGATCGGGTCTACGCCTACCGCGGCTTGGCCGACATGTACCTGCACACCTACTCTCGAAACGAGATCCGAAAAGACCTGATAGCCGGCGGATGGCAGGTCGAGCGATTGATCCCGCTGGCGACAGACGGCGGCCAGGTCTTGGCCGGGGCGGGCTGGTTACCGGGCTGGCGCGCCGGCGGTTTCATCGCCCTTGCCCGCCGGCCGCAATAGGTCGACGAACATCTCGACCAGGTGCTCTCGGCCGGTCGCCGAACGGAGGTCGGCCAAGGCTCCTTCGTGTCGCAATTGCCCTTGGTGCAACAGCCCGAACCGGTCGCAGACCCGTTCGGCCTCATCCAGGCCGTGAGTACAAACCAGCACCGATTTGCCGAGGTCGCGAAGGCGCGCGATGTACTCGAAAACGATTTGGCTACCGACCACATCCAGCCCGCGGGTCGGCTCGTCCAGCAACATCACCGGCGGGTCGTGAATCAGGCCGCGGACCAAGGTAACCCGTTGCCGCTGACCGGTGCTCAAGCCACCGGCGCGTCGATCGAGCAAGTCACGGATGTCGAGCAGTTCAGCCAGTTCGGCGAGTCGTTGCGCGGCGACGTCCGGATCGACCCGGTACAGGTCGGCGAAAAACAGCAGCATCTCGCGGACGGTCAGCCAAGAATAAACGCCGTCGTTGGCCGATACGAAACCGAGCTTCGCCTTGACCGCAGTCGGGTCTTCCGAAGTCCTCATCGAGTCGACCTCGGCGTAGCCGCTGTCGGGTTCCAGCAGCCCCAGGATCATGCGGAGTGTCGTGGTTTTGCCGGCACCGTTGGGTCCCATCAGCCCGTAGACTTCGCCCGGGGCGACGATGAACGACAACCGGTCGACGGCATGGACGCTGCCTTGGTCCAGCCGAAAGGTTTTGGTCAATTCGTGAATGATCAGCATCCGCTCGGCCCCTCTCGGCGAAGATTCTCCAGCGGGACATAAAACCGCAGATAGCGTCGGCCATCCCCGAATGGCTCGCCACGGGCATCCTCGACCAGGACGGTCGCCCGCCGCGTGATCCGATTGACCCGCCCGACCCAATCCTGCCCGTCGTGCCGAAAGCGGACCAGGGAACCGACCCGCAGGTCGAACTTTCTCGCCGCTCGCTCGCTTTGGGTGATCAGGTCGTGACGGTAGTCGGTGTGCCCGAAGAATCGCCCGGCGATGCTTTGAAACCGCTCGCCGGCACAGGAACTGTCCTTCCAGAGGAACATCTCCAACAGGTGTACCAGTTCGTGTTCGCAGACCCGCTGCATCGCCTCCAGCCGATCGCGGCACTCCAGTCCGGTGACCGTGATCGGACGGTCGACGTCGCTGAAGGCTTGAAAGAGCAGGGTGGATGACAGAACCAGTTCGAACCGCCGGGCGTCGTCGGACCGGGCGTCGGCCCTCGTGAATCCAGTGGTTCGGCTGCCTTTTGCAGGCGGCGGATGATGGGTGACCAATTTGCCCGCGACCCGAGTCATTCGGGAAGAGAGTTCGAATCGCAACCGGTCGCGTCCGATCGCGTCCAGCAGGGCCGAGCCGAAAAACTCGCGATCGTAAAGCATCGCCAAGCGGCGTAGGTCGTCGCTATCGAGTCGCGTGAAATTGGGAGTGTCCATCGAACGGCTGAGCTGCAACACCTCGGCGTGGATCCGCTTTTGCCGACGGCGGATCTCATCCCGCGGGAGCACCGCCTGGGCTACTTCGCGAGCGATTCGTGCGGCCGCGTCCCGTGACCTCGGGGCAGCTGAACTTGGGCCTCGCGAACCGGTCGCGTTTCGGATCGGCGAATGGTTCACAATGACCGCCCCCGTACGTAAAATTCACCGCCGCTGCGATTTCCGAACAGGATTCGGTTGCACGCGCTCACAGAAGCGATCATCTTAACGAGTACGGGAATGTCGTGTGTCCGCCAGTTGGTGCTCGGCCGTCGAGATCGTTCGGACCTTTCCCCTACCCACCTCGAACTGACCGACGGTCTCCCCGACCGTTCACCCTCCACCGGAGCCCAGCCGATCATGGCCCAAAGCAATCCCACCGACCGCCGCAGTTTCCTGCAGACCTCGCTCGCGACCACCGCGGTGGCAGCCGCCGCGACGACACTCCCTTCGTCCGCCAAAGCGGTTCATGCCGGGGGTGAAGGGGTGATTCGCGTCGGGTTGGTCGGTTGCGGCGGTCGCGGCAACGGCGCCGCGATCAACGCGATGAACGCTGGCAAAGATGTTCGGATCGTCGCCTTGGGTGACCTCTTCGAGGACTCGATCAAGGTCTCGAAGACGTCGCTGAGCAAGCGGAATCCGGAGCAATTCACCGTTGACGACGACCACTGCTTCGTCGGTTTCGATTGCTTCGAAAAGGTCATCGCCAGCGACATCGATGTCGTGCTGCTGGCTTCACCTCCTCACTACCGCCCGGCCCAGATCGAAGCGGCGGTTGCCGCCGGCAAACACATCTTCGCCGAAAAGCCGATCGCGACCGACCCGGCCGGGGTTCGCCGTGTTCAATTGGCCTGCGAGGAAGCCGACGCGAAGGGCTTGAACGTCGTCAGCGGACTGTGTTGGCGTTATGACCAGGGTGTCCGCGAGACGATGGGCAAAATCCATGACGGCGCGATCGGGGATGTCGTCTCGACCCAAGCCAACTACTTGACGTCGCCGATTTGGATTCGGCCTCGCCAACCGGGTGAGAGCGAAATGCGGTACCAGTGCCGCAACTGGTACTACTTCACTTGGCTGTCGGGCGACCATTACGTCGAGCAGTTCATCCACAGCCTCGACAAGGCGATGTGGCTGCGGCACGACGAACCTCCGGTCAAGGCTTACGGGCTGGGAGGTCGCCAGACCCGCAGCGACGCGACCCAAGGCAACATCTACGACCACTTCGCCGTGATCTACGAATGGGCCGACGGTAGCAAGACCCACGCTTACACCCGTCAGTTCGCGAGCAGCTTCAACCAGACCGAAGACTTCATCTACGGCACCAAGGGGAAGGCGACGGTACTGGCTCACAAGATCGAAGGCGAAAACCCTTGGAAGTTCGCCGGCAGCAAGGTGAACATGTACGACCAGGAACACGTCGAACTGTTCCAAGCCGTTCGCGGCGAGCGTCCACGGATCAACAACGGCAGCTACATGTGTCGCAGCACGATGATGGCGATCCTCGGCCGCGAGGTCTGTTACAGCGGCAAGGAGCTGACTTACGACCAGGTTGCCAACAGCCCGCAGGACCTGAGCCCCGCGTCTTACGACTGGGATACCCCCGTCACTGCCGAAGTCGCGAACCCGGGCAAGTACCAGTTCCCACTGGCCTAAGACAGCCGCTTCGTTCGGGCCGAACCCGCACCGTGCGCGGTCCCGCCCGTCGAATCCGTCGATGACCGACCGCCGTCCCGAACTTTCGGGTCGGCGGTCTGCGGTTTTATTCCTCATCAATGAGCCTCCGATGATCCGAACGCTTCTCGTTTCGTCACGATCGAACGTTCCACGGGAACAGGCCGGCTTGCCGACGACCGGCGGTCACCGGGCTCGCTTTGGGCCGTGGCTTGGCTTGCTTCTGCTCGTCATCCCGATCGTCTTGGCGGGCGGGTGTTTCAAGCCCAAACCGCCTGGCGAGGCAAGCGCCGAAACGGCTGCCACGCCCGGGGTCACTGCTGAGGAAGCCACACCTCGCGCAACTCTGAATCAGAAAACGCAAAACGTCCTCGCTTTGGACGAAGCGCTCGCCTCCGGCGGCCAGGTGGCCAGTGCGGAGATCTCCGCCACCAACCCGTTGCTCGCATCGGCAGACGCTTACCGGACATCGGTCACGAAGCTCAGTGCGATGGCGGTCGAACAGGCGATCCAACTCCGCAACGCGCAGAGCATCGCCGATCCCAAACCGCTGACGCATGCTCAGTTTTTGGCGGAGATCATCAAGCCGGGCCAGCCCGACGGGATCCAATTGCCGATGCTCCCTTATTACCAGGAATACGCTTGGGACGAAGGGGCACAGAAACTCATCGCGGTCGATTTTCCCGCCCGCGTCGAAGCGCGGGAGCAGTCCCGCTAGCCGGACCGGATGCGAGCCGGGCTGCGTCGCAGCGGGTTGCCCGCTGATGCCGCCGCGTCGGCCGGACGCCAAGTGATTGCCGGCGATCATCGGTCCACCGGACCGGTTGCTATTCCTCCCCTGCCGGAGCGTTCGATGCGATTTCATGACCGTATGGTGCCGCTGCGGGCGGTTGCCGTCTTCCTGCTCACGGGGAGCATTGCGACTGACTGGGTCGGTGGATCGTCCCCGATACGGGCGGGGGAGCGGCCGAACGTCCTATTCGTTTTTCTCGATGATTTCGGTTGGCGAGACGCCGGATTCATGGGCTCCGACTTTTATGAGACCCCGCATCTCGATCGACTCGCCGCCCAAGGGATGGTCTTTACCGATGCCTACGCGAACGCATCCAACTGCGCACCGTCGCGGGCTTGCCTGCTATCGGGTCAGTACACGCCGCGTCACGAGATCTACAACGTCGGAACGGGACTCCGTGGCGACCCTCGGTTCAGCCGATTGAAGCACATCGCCGGCACCCAAACGCTGCGGACCGATATTCGGACTTGGGCCGATGTCATTCGGGATGCCGGCTACGCGACGGGGACCATCGGCAAATGGCACCTCAGCCACGACCCGCTGGCCTACGGTTTCGATTTCAACTTTGCCGGGTCGCATTCGGGCAGCCCCCCGCGGGGCTATTTCCCGCCCCATCCCGGCGCGCCGGGTTTGGCGGACGCGCCGGCGGAGGAATACCTCACGGATCGACTCAACGACGAGGCGATCGGCTTCATCCGTCGCCATCGGGACCGCCCCTGGCTGCTCTACCTGACCCACTTCGCCGTCCACACGCCCCTGGAAGCCAAGCCTGATTTGCTCGCCAAGTATCAGAAAAAACCGCCCGGGGAGCTGCATTCTTCCGTCGTGATGGCGGCGATGATCGAGAGCGTGGACGAAGGGATCGGTCGGATCGTCGGTGAATTGGAGCGGCTTCATTTGAGTGAACGGACGGTGATCGTGTTCACTTCCGACAACGGCGGCTACGGCCCCGCGACCAGCATGTCGCCACTCAAGGGATACAAAGGGACCTACTACGAGGGGGGTATCCGAGCGCCGTTTTTCGTGAAATGGCCAGGTGTGGTGCCGGCAGGGAGTCGCTGTGAGGTGCCGATCATTCACGTCGACCTGTTTCCCACGCTATGCGAAATCACCGGCGCGACGTTGCCGGACCAACCGCTGGATGGGGTCAGCCTGCTGCCGCTATTGACGAAGTCCGGCGACTTACCGCCTCGTGCCTTGTTCTGGCACTTCCCAGCTTACCTGCAGGGGTACTCGCGAAACGACCAGCAACGCGACCCGATTTTTCGGAGTCGCCCGTGCGGAGTGGTTCGCGACGGCGATTGGAAACTGCTCGAGGACTTCGAAACGGGTGAATTGGAACTCTACAATCTGCGGCGAGACATCGGAGAAAGCGACAATTTGGTGAATACCGACCCTGGCAAAGCAAAAGAAATGCACAAGCGATTGGTCGCATGGAGGCGAGCGACCGGGGCCCCGGTGCCGACCGTTCCCAACCCCCGTTTCGACCCAGTGGCCGAAGGCCGAGAACGGAAGCGACTCGCGTCGCCCGACGGGCGCGACGAGACGTCCCCTCGGCCGGACAGTCGACCGGTCGCTCCGTGAACCAGCTTGACGCTAAACCGCGCTGAATCCTATAGTTCCGGTCAGGCCCGGTGACCAAAGGTTCGGACGGGCAACCCGTGCAACCGCCTTTTCGCCTCTCCCGCCAGTGGTCGGCGGTGGGCTCCCGAGTCACCTTCCTCGCCCAGCTAGACGGATCGTCGCCCGATGAAATCTGAACGCCGACACGAACTCCAGCAAAACTACTTGGCCGATTACTTGGGCCACTGGATCAACCGGTTGGAACCGTATGCGAAGTCCATCGGGATCGGGATTGCCGCGTTGGTTATCGCCCTGATCGGGTTCGGGTTTTATCGGAGCTCCCAGTTGGGAGCCCGCAGCGACGCCACGCTCGAATTGCTGCAAAACGCCAATGACTCGGACCCCGAAGCTCTCGGGTTGGTCGGGCAACGTTATGCGGGCACGACCGCCGGAGCGTTGGCCAAGCTCTATCAAGGGGATGCGTTGTTGGCCAGCGGCATTGCCGGCCTGTTCGAAGACCGCGAAGAGGCCGAAGGCAGGCTAGCCGACGCGATCAAGCTATACGAAGAGATCCAAGGTGCTGGCAACGACCCGTTGGTACGGTCGAGGGCAAATTTGGGGTTAGCTCGCGCCCACGAATCGCTCGGCCAAGTCGATCAGGCGTTGGCGGCCTACAACCGTTTGGTCGAGATCAACGAGTCCGAAGCGATCGTCAAGTTGGCTCAGCAGCGGATCGCGCAGCTGAAGACCCCGATGACCGAAGAGTTTCTCGTCTGGTTTGCGAAGCAGGATTTCAGGCCACCGACGCCGGCGGTTCCTCCCGGTATGCCCGGCGCCGACTCGCTACCCGACATGCCGAATTTCGACTTGCCCGACCTTTCCTCGCTGATTCCCAGCACGCCGTTGCCGACAGAACCGGGGGACGAAACCGCTGCGGAAATGACCGCTCCGACTGCCGAAGATGACGCACCGGCCGCGCCCGCCGACGAATCGCCTGCGGAAACGCGGCCTGGTGAACCGAAGCCTGCGGACGAGCCTGCCCCTGCGGACGAATCGACGGCTACTGAGCCCTCGGCACCGGCAGAGCCTACGACACCCGCGGAACCCCCGGCATCTCCGGAGCCTGCGGCACCTACCGAGCCCGCTGCTGACGCGGACCCACCAGCGTCTGAGGAGTCACCCAAGGAGGAGGCGACGGACGAGCCGTCTCTCGACCTGAACCCACCTGCGGAACCGGAATCCCCCGCCGTGGACCCCACCGGTTCGCCCGAGTGACGCCGGACCCGACGGAAGAAGATTCGCTGGCCCCCGACCAGTCAACTGACGCGGAGGTCATGCTGACGGATGTCGTTCGCCAGGTTGTCGTTTCGCCATCGGCCGCCGGACAGCGGATCGACGTCTTCTTGACCCAATTGCTGGACGGCTACAGCCGCCAGCAGTTGCGGGATGCCGTCCAAGCGGGCTCGGCCGAAGTCGATGGCCGGGTTGTGCGTCCGAGCCACCGGTTGCGAGAAGGCCAAACGATCCGGTTTCGACTTCCCGGTCCGGCAACCGACGACACGGTCCCGGAAAACATCGAGCTCGACATCCTGTATGAGGATGACGGGATGGTCGTCGTCAACAAGCCGGCCGGCATGGTGGTACACCCGGCTCGGGGAAATTGGACGGGGACGTTGACCAGCGCGTTGGCCTACCGTTTTGCCTCGCTGTCTGACATCGGTGGCCCGACGCGGCCGGGGATCGTCCATCGGCTCGATCGCGAAACGAGTGGCGTGATCGTGGTCGCGAAAACGAACGCGTTTCACCTCAATCTGGCGCAGCAGTGGCACGACCGCGAAGTGCAGAAAGAGTACTTGGCGATCGCGGTCGGCCGGGTCGACCGGGATCGCGATCGGATCGAAGCCAAAATCGGCAAACACCCGTTTCAACGGGAAAAGATGGCGATCCGCGAACGGCACGAATCGAGCCGCCCTGCGAGCACCTTCTATGAAGTGCTGGAGCGGTTCACGAGGCATTCCCTGATCAAGGCGATGCCCAAGACGGGGCGAACGCATCAAATCCGAGTTCACATGGAGCACGTCGGCAGCCCCATCCTTTGCGATCGGCTCTACGCCGGCCACAGCGAAATCACCCGTTCGCAACTGCTGACCGGCCGATCCTTGCCGGACGAAGCTCCGCTGCTGTCGCGACACGCCCTGCATGCCTCGCGGTTGATTTTGCGGCATCCCAAGTCGGGCCAGATGATGGAATTCCAAGCGGCCCTGCCGGCGGATCTCGAAGCGGTTTTGACAGTCCTTCGCGCCGGCACTTGAAGCTTCTCACGGACCCCGTCGTGCGGCCGAACGGTTTGCCCGAATCGCGTCTGGCGACAGGCGGTTACCTGACATCCCTCGGTTGTCAGTTATCATCGCAGGCTCCGGCCCCTTGAAAATCACGCGAGAACTTCCGTTTCCCATGATCTTGCACCCGACCGACTTCTCTTCGAGCAGCGACCTGGCTTTCGTCCATGCCCTTCGTTTAGCGACCCAGGAGCGGGGGGCATTGTGCCTGCTGCATGTCGAGGCGACCGAGCAGCAGGCTCCGCCTTGGCACGAATACCCCTCGGTCCGAGAAACGCTGCAGCGTTGGGGCTACCTACCGCCGGGCGCCCACCGATCCGAGGTGGCAGAGAAGTTGGGGCTGTGGATCAACAAGTTGATCCGGTACGACCACGACGTGACCGACGCGATCGTGGATTATGTGCGCGATCACGATGTCGAGATGGTCGTGCTCTCCACCGGCGACAATGGCGTCCTGCCCCGTTGGTTGCGTCCGTCGATCGCCGAATCGGTCGCCCTGCGGGCTCGGGTACCCACCCTGTTTGTGCCCTACGGTTGTCGAGGTTGCGTATCGCCCGAAGACGGCAGCGTGTCGCTCAACAACCTGTTGATCCCGGTCGATCGCAAGCCGCGAGCCGATGCGGCGATCGAGCAGGCGATTGAGGCGTTGCGGGCGTTTGGGAGCGAAGCGTCAGCGCTAACGCTGCTGCATGTCGGCGAGGAACGGCACTTTCCTTGGCCCTGCTGGCCAGGCGATTTTCCCTGGAAATACACGCGGGAGACCCGCCCGGGGCGGCCGGTCGATGCGATCCTTGCGAAGGCGGAGGAACTCGACGCCGACCTGATCGTGCTGGTCACCGAAGGCGCCCATGGGTTCCTCGATGCACTCCGGGGCAGCACCACTCAGCAGATCGTCCGCCATGCTCCCTGCCCCGTGCTCGCGATCCCCCACGATGGCTGAGGCAGCGTTTCGACGCGAATCGGCAACGACCCTTCATCAGCGGAACAGGCCATAGCGAACGATGCACCACATCGCTTGCACGCCGTCCCGCCAGCCGATCTTCTTGCCCTGGGCATAGGTCCGCCCGGAGTAGCTGACGGAAACCTCATAAATCGGCCGCCCCAGTCGCGCGACTTTGGCTGTGATCTCCGGTTCGAAACCGAACCGATCCTGTTTCAAGGTCGGCCGGATCTCCCGAATCACGTCTTGTCGGAAAACCTTGTAGCAGGTTTCCATGTCGGTCAGATTCAGGTTGGTGAAACCGTTCGACAGTGCCGTCAAGAAGCGATTCCCCAGGTAGTGCCAAAAGTAGAGCACCCGGTGCGGCCGGTCGCCGAGAAATCGGCTGCCGAAAACGACGTCCGCTTTGCCCTCGATGATCGGCTGCAGCAGTCGCGGGTATTCCGCTGGGTCGTATTCCAAATCGGCGTCTTGGATCACGATCACGTCGCCGGTCGCGTGGGCAAAGGCTGTGCGGAGGGCAGCCCCTTTGCCGCGATTGCGGTCGTGATGCTCGACCACCATCCGGTTCATCCCATCGCCCGAGGCTTCCTGCTGGAGTTGACGGAGGACTTCGAGGGAATTGTCTTGGCTGTGGTCGTCGACGAAAACGATCTCTTTGCGAATCGGGACCTGACGGATTCGTTCGAAAATCTCTCGCAGCGTCGCTTCCTCGTTGTAGACCGGCACGACCACCGACAGCAAAAAGTCATCCGGGATGGCGAAATAACCGAGCTGTTTGCAGGCTCCCGCGCCCAGGATCCCACACAGCCGCTCGTACCAAACTTGCGAGTAGGGAACGAACGACTCGGCAGGCAGGGTTGGGATTTCGTCGTTCATGCGGATGGAACTCACCGATTTGGCCTGAGTTTTTCGGGCAATTCCCGGGCAGATCCCGTCGACGCTGGGGATTGTCATGCTGGCGAAAGCGCGTTTGCCCGGGTAAACTTTATCTCAAATTCCGGTCGTAGGCTCGGGTAGGCTTGCTGTTCCCGATCCGTCGCCGTCTCATTCTGTCATGCCCTTCGAAACGCGGCCCCATGTCCCAGCAGCCCAACCCCTCGGTCGAATCCGCAGATCCTTCGGTTCTGCCCGCTTCTCCCAGCCCGGCCCCTGCGGAACAACCCGCCGAGGAGAACGCCTCGCAGGCCGTCGCGGCTCCGATTGCCGTTGGCAAGGGCCCGTTGGCAGCACGCCACTCGCCACCCGGATCGGCCAAACCGGCTTCGCCGGCTGCATCACCTCAACGGACCTCTCCGAAAGCCATGGCACAGGGGCAATCGCAATCGGCCCACAAGCCGGCATCGCCCACGGTCGGTTCGACGCCGGCCGGTAAGGTCGGTGCTTCGGCCAAGGCCCCCCCGGCCCATGACAATGCCGCGGATGCTTCGGAAAAAGCCACCACCGATTCGCCGGCTCAGCGGCGAGCCGATTCGGCTCAACCCGCCGCAGCGACGGATGAATCGGCCAAGGCTCCCACCCAACCGGCGAAGCGGTCGGTCCCGAATGTCCGCCACCCGCTGGCGGGTGACCTGCAGGCCGAGTTGGAGCGTGAACTGGCTGCCGCCGCCGAATTAGAAGCTTTCCTCGGGGGGGCCGCCGGGTTGCCACCTCGCAGAGACCCTTTAGAAGACGGCCAGCGGGTTCACGGCACCGTTTTGAAGACGGATGACGATGGGGTTTTCGTCTCCTTGGGCGGTCCCGACCAAGGTGTGATCCCTCGCGAACAATGCCCGGAGGAGCCGCCCGCACCCGGTAGCTCGATCGAAGTGATCATTCGAGGACTGAACGTCGCCGACAGTTTGTACCAACTGTCCATCCCGGGCGAAGCGATTGCCGTTACCGATTGGTCCGACATCGAACCGGGTGCGATCGTCGAGGCGACGATCACCGCAGCCAACTCGGGTGGGCTGGAATGCACCGTCGCCGGCATCCGCGGTTTCATGCCGATCAGCCAGATCAGCGAGCATCGCGTCGAAGACGCCACCGACTTCGTCGGCCAGAAATTGACCTGCGTCGTGACCGAGTCGAACCCGCGGCGTGGAAACTTGGTGGTCAGCCACCGCGCGATCCTCGAACGTGAACGAGAGCAGCGTCGGCAGGAACAACTCGAGAGCATTTCGGTCGGCGATTTGCTCGAAGGGATCGTCCGGACGGTGAAGGATTTTGGTGCGTTCGTCGACCTGGGTGGCCTCGAAGGGCTGATTCACATCAGCAAGCTCAGTTGGGACAGGATCAAACACCCCAGCGAAGTGATCGAGGTCGGACAAAAGGTCAAGGTGAAGGTCGATAAGCTCGATCCCCAAACCGGAAAGATCAGCCTCTCCTACCGCGATCTGCTCGAAAATCCGTGGGACGTGGCCGCCGACACGGTCATGCCGGGAGCCGTGCTCAACGGCACGGTGACTCGGATCGCCGCGTTCGGCGCGTTCGTCCGGATTGCGGCCGGGGTCGAGGGGTTGGTTCACATCAGCGAGATCGCCGGACATCGCGTCACGAATGTCGGATCCTTCCTCAACGAGGGGCAAGAAATCCAGGTCAAGGTTCTCTCGATGGACCGAGACGCCCAGAAGATTTCGCTGTCGATCAAGCAGGCTGTCCTCAAAGCGGCGGAGGACCAAGCCGGCGACTCGGCCCAGGAAGAAGAGATCGAAGTTCGTGAGCCGGCGGTCAAGGCGACCCATCAGGGGCCGCTCCGTGGCGGCAACAATCGCCCTTCCGGAGGCGAAAAGTTCGGCCTTCGCTGGTAAACTGCGTTGTCGTGGCTGCGCCTGTTAGCCGCGGCACACACGAAACCACGATGTCACGTTCCGGTTCCAAATCGGGCAACCGCGTGCTCGGTTACTCGATCGGGCAACGGTTCGACATTCACGTTCGCTCTAACCCCATTCCACCAACGCTCAGGGCCACCCATGATTCGCTTTCTCCTCGCCGCTACCGTCGTGCTTGCCATCGGGACCGCGAGACCGACCTCGGCCGAAGAACCGGGCACCGAATCGATTTCTTTATTCGGTGAGAAGACGCTGAAGATTCCTGCCGCTTGGCAGCGAACGCGCCCACAGTCGTCGATCGTCGAGCACGAGTTTCTGATCAAAGCCGAAGACACGGACGACGCCCCGTCAGCACGGATCACGTTGATGGCGGCCGGCGGTGACGTGCAGGCAAACATCGATCGCTGGAAAACCCAGTTCATCGGTGGTGACCCCGCCAAACAGAAGACGGAGCAATTGACGGTCGGCGATTGGACCGTCCATGTCGTCGATCTGTCAGGCAAGTTCAAGGAAACCGTCGGTGGCGGCCCGTTTTCGGGTGGCAAGGTGGTTGAACGGGAAAATTACGCGATGTTGGGAGGAATTCTGGTGCATCCCGAAGGCCGGAAGTACTTTATCAAGGTGACCGGTCCGGTCGACTTGGTGAAGGCTCAACGTGAATCGATGATCCGGATGTTCGACGCACTCAAGGACTGAGCCGGTAGCGGCACGAGGCGAATAGCGGCGTTGCCGACCGATCAACAACCGAGTTGTGCAGCGTCATGAATATTCAGAGCTTTTTTGAGCACCACGGCATCCTCAGAAACCCGTTTGCGGAAGAGGATGCCCAAACCGATCCGGTCTTCAAAGACCATTGCATCGGCAGCGCTTACCATCCCGTTTGGGACAAGGTTTACGGTGACCCGTCCGAACCCGCCACGGCCGTTGTGTTCGGCCCCAAGGGGAGCGGTAAGACGGCGATGCGATTGCAGATCGATCGGCACCTCAGTCGTTACAACGACGAGCACCCTGACAGGCGGGTGTTCGTCATTCGGTACGACGACTTCAACCCGTTCCTCGATCACTTTCGCGAGCGATTGGGTGCGTTTCACAGCAAAAAGCCCGACAAAACACTCGATGCTTGGCGGCTGTGGGACCACATGGACTCGATCCTCTGCCTCGGCGTTACCGATCTGGTCAACGAAGCGCTGCATCCGGAGGGCCAGCCCAACCGTTCCGATGCCTTGGGCCGGTCTCCTCAACCGATCGATCGCGGGCGTATCCGTCAACTCGATCGGACTTCCGCTCGCGATTTTCTACTGCTCGCTTGCTGTTACGACCAATCGACCGCCTCCACATTTGATGGCCGCTGGGCGGAACTGCGCAAGCGGATCGGTTACAAGAACTGGGCCGCCTACGGCGACGTCCTGTTGATGATCCTGTCGCTGATCCTGCCGACCCTATTGGTCATCGCGGTCTGGTACCGGGGTTCGATCAGCGACAAGGCTGCCCTGATTTTGGCTCCGCTGGTGATCCTTCCCGGCACCCTTCCGTTCGCACTCCGTTGGCTGAAATGCCAATGGGCGGCGATCGGGATCCATCGCCACATGCGGGTTGGGAAACGTGATATCGCGCCGCTCCGACGTGTGTTGCTGAAAATCCCACCGCGAGAATTGGCGAGCCAGCCGCTGCCTCGCTTCGACCGCACGGACGACCGTTACGAGTTGTTGAGCAAGTTTCAAAACTTGCTCCGTCAGCTCGACTTCGAGGGCACCGTGGTGCTGATGGACCGGGTCGATGAACCGGATCTGCTCGGCGGTCATCCTGAGCTGATGCGGCGGTTCGTTTGGCCGTTGCTGGATAATAAATTGCTGAAGCACCCTGGGCTCGGTTTCAAATTGATGCTCCCCAAAGAGCTCTACCGAGACGTCGAACGGGAGGGACGCGAATTTCACGAGCGGGCGAGATTGGACAAGCAGAATTTGATCCCCGCCTTCCAGTGGTCCGGCGAGTCGTTGTATGACTTGGTCAATTCCCGGATGCGAGCCTGCTCGTTGGACGGTCGCCAGCCCGAACCGCGGGACCTGTTTGTCGAGGCGATCAGCTATCAACGGCTGTTGAACGTTTTTCAGTCGCTCCGTGTCCCTCGGCACCTGTTCCGCTTCCTCTACCGGGTGTTGGCCGAGCACTGCAATCGCTACACCGATGCGCACCCCAAGTACCAGATCGATGTCGAGACCTTCGAAGCCGTCTACGCGGTCTACAGCCGCGAGGTCGAGCCGCTGAGCTGAACCGGCTAACCTCCGCCTTCAACGCCTTTGTTTTCCCTCTGCGCTGTCACCTTCGCCCATGATCGAACCGGACGAAGACGAGTCGCTCGATCTTTCAGCCTCGGGCCAGTCCCGCGGTGAGGACGACGAGGACGGTATTTCTCTTGAAGAACTAGGGCAGGCCTACGCCCAAGCGATCGCCCGCTCCGATGCGCAGCGTCCCCGGCCGGAACCGAAGGCCGCAGAGGAATCACCCGCGGAGGCGAGTCCGCCCGCCGAGGCCGAATCACCTGCGGAGCCCCTTGTCGTCGCGCCGGCAACTATCCAGTCCCAGCCAATCGACGCAAAAGCGGACTTCGAAGCGGAATCGGAGGCCGATGGGGAACCGCCACCCGGTCCGCTCGCGATCATCGAAGCCGCCCTATTCATCGGCAACCCGGAAAACCGCGGGATCGCCGAAACCGAACTGGCCACCTTGATGCGGGACGTCTCAGTGGAAGACGTCAGCCGCTACGTCGACGAGCTCAATCGGTCTTACCAAACGAACGGCCAGGCGCTGCGGATTCATCGGGACGAGGACGGGCTCCGGATGGGGCTATCCCCCGATATGGAAATCGTCCGACGGGCGTTTTACGGAAAGATTCGCGAATCACGATTGTCGCAAGCGGCGATCGAAGTGCTCAGTCTGGTGGCTTATCAACCGGGCATCACCGCCGAAAAGGTCCAGGATCAGCGTGGCAAGGAAAGTGCCAGTCTGCTCGGGCAACTCGTCCGGCGTCGGCTTTTAGAACAACGCCGCCTCCCGATTCCCGACAGCAAGCGGACCAGTGCCGCTTACTTTCCCACCGAACGATTCTTGCAGATCTTTCAACTCGAATCGCTCGATGACCTGCCACACGTCGAGGCTTAGGATCGTGCGGTAAAAAAGTGTCCGGAACCTGTTGCGAGGAACTCGCCCTTCGGGTGCTTTGCACAAAAGGTTCCGGACACTTTTTTACCACTCATTGCTTAGCGGTCCGTGCCCAGC
>RECD01000268.1 GCA_007694185.1 Planctomycetaceae bacterium | reverse complement strand
CCGATCCCAAAATATGGTCTGACGCGCACACGCAAATTTCGAACCCCGGCAAATTCAGGGTCGAATGGAAAAGGTGACGCCGAAAGGCGATTGTCTCTACCAGTCGCTACTTTGCCATCGGGTGCAAAAATCTTTCTGGTTTCCTCGCCAAACAATCGGTGTGCCGAGCCAGGGGCTCGACCGACCGAGGGAGCATACCGAGGCCGTAAACCGGATGTAGCAGACGAACTGGCATAACCGCCAGGGCGGTCCGTACCCCGGTTGGTCGGTAGCTAAAACCGGAGGGAAAGGCCGACGTCTCACGGAAAAAGGCATCGACGGCAAGAAAATCAAGGGTGGATGAAGGGGCTCGAACCCTCGACATTCGGAACCACAATCCGACGCTCTAACCAACTGAGCTACACCCACCGTGTTGCTTCGAAATGTAACCAGGATTCGCCCTTGGGTCAACGCCTTGGCGAGCGTTATCGGGGCTGAGTTTTGGCTCTGGGAGGTCACGCCGAGGTGCTTGATTGCATCGTCGGAGCGCCATGTTCAGATCGCCTGATTTTTTCCGGCGCGTCGTCTGCCCAGCGGCCACGGGAAATCGCCTGGGCGTCCTTCGCTTGGAACGGCGCCGTTTCGCGGTTCTCGTCTCGACGCACGACGCACCGGCAGGGTTCGAGCAGGCAGGGCTGCTACGTTCGTCCTTGATACGATCCGAGGGTGGGGCGGGTGCATCGCGCGGCTGGACGGAGCGATTTCCGGGGCTCACGACGGTGCCGGGGGCTCGATTTTACGGCCTGGAGGCGTTCGGAATGGGAAGTTGTCGGTCAGTTTCAGCCTGACGAGTAGATAGAGTGTGCTAACCTTGGACGGAGGAACCGCAACGGGCGGGGCCTGAGCTTGTCGTTTCGTTGGATGTAGTCGGTCGTGGGCAAAAAATTTCGGGCAGATCGGTCAAAGGTGACAGGACCGGCGGTGGCTCCAGGGCAACCGGCCTCGTCCACCCTATCAGCTCCTGCCTCCGCTGCCGCGCCGGCTGAAGTCGGTGCGGTCACACCGCTGATGTCGGGGGTGGAAACACGGTCGGCGGTCCGAAGCCCGGGGCCGGTCGAGGTCGCCGGACCGAGCGTATCGGTCCGGCGTTGGCTGGGCGGGGCGATTTGCCTTCATTTCCTATTGATCGCGGCGGGCTATCTGGCCGTCGTTCGTCCCTCGAGCCTGCAGACCCGCTTGGTCGATGGCTTTGCCGCGTACCTTCGGGTCTTGCATTGGGTTCCGGAACCCGGCGCGGCGGACGCCGAAGCGCCGGCTGAGGGGGTTGCCTTCTTTTTGGCCCGCGGTGCGGGGCTGGAACGGAGCTATCGGCTGCAATTTCACGGCGGAGCGGAAGGGCAGGAGACGCAGTGGTACGACGCGCCGTTTGACATCGGCAGTCCTGGCAGTGAGCGGCGTCGGAGGCATTCCCGTTTCTGGGCCGTGATCGCCGAGTTGGGGTTGAGCGACCAGAACGCGTTGGCGGCCCGTTTGTTGTCACCGATCGCGCAGGCTTACCCCGAAGTGAACCGGGTGCGGATCATTCGGCTACCGAATTTGATGACCAACGTCGTGCAAGATGCGGAATCGCCACCCTACACGGCATCGATCATTCGGCAGGGCGGTTCGATCCGGTTTGTCCGCGAGCCGATCCCGCGTTTGGGGTCGGCGGCGATCCCCTAAAGCCAACTTATCCAATACCCAACCCTTTTTCAGCGATCGCAGTCCGGCGAGGGGCAGTCCCTTTCGAAACGGCGATCAGGACCCCGCGAGGGGGAGAGACCGATGAGTGAACAGCAGACCCGATCGGCTTGGGACCGTTTTTGGTTCGGCCAGGTCGGAACGGGTGTGACGCTGCGACCGGTGCGGATCGGGATGGCTGTCTTAGCGATCGCTTACTTTGGCTCCCACTGGGCCGATATCGGGCGGTGGTTTTCCGGTAACGGGTTGCTCGGCGGCGAGACGGTCGGCCAATTTTTGCTCGAGGCCCAGTTGGGCGAAGCGGTGCGGTGGCGTTTATCCCCGTTGCACTGGGTCGAATCGACTTGGGTCCTGCGGGGCTACCTGGTGGTGGGGATGCTGTTGGCAGTCGCCTGGCCCTGGGTCCGCGTCACCCGAGCGATCGGGGTCGCGTTGTGGCTGATGGTGATCGGTTTGGCCAACCGCGCCTTCATGATTTCGGGTTTGGAGGAGCTGGTGTTGGTCTGGGGGATCGCTTACTTGGTGATCGCGCCGCCGGACGGCAGCGAGCACTGGACCGGCTCGCTGGCCCTGCGACTGATCCAAGTTCACCTGACGCTGTGGTTAGTCATCACGGGGTTGACGATGTTGTCGGCCGAGGCGTGGTGGGATGGGACCGGGGCGATGGCACTGGTCGCTCCGGCCGAAGACCGCCGCTTTGATCTGGTCGATTCCTTTTCCGGCGCGATGCTCTTGGAAGGAACCACTCACGCGGTGGTGTTGGTAGCGCTGGTCGCCCCCGTCTTGTTGTGGCTACCTGCGGTCAGGTCGCTCGGTTTCGGATTGGCGACTTTCTGGTCCTTGGGGCTCGCCCTGCTCACCAGTCAGCTCGCCCTGTTCATCGGGCTCGCGGTCCTGCTGTGGGCATTTCGGCCTCGGGGCGGATCGACGTCAGCGTGAGTTGCTGCGGGATTGGAGCCACTGGGCGTACTCCACCGCCGTGATCCGGCCATCGCGATCGGCATCGGCGGCCGAGGGGTCGACGAGCATTTCTTGCCACTCGTCCGGGGTCAAAACGCCGTCCTTGTTCTTGTCATTGCGGGCCATGATCCGCTGCGCCGCCTCCAGCATCCGCGCGTCGGGTGCGCCGCCGGCGGGCGCCGCGGAACTGGCCGCGACCGGAGCGGAACCGCTGGGAGGGGAGGAAGGCCTTCCGAAACGTGATCCGCCAGATGTACGGCCAAAGGTGCGGCCGGATGAGGCATCGGTGGGAGGTCCGCCGGCGGATGCCATGGGGCTGCCACCGCCGCTGCCGGATGAGGCGACCGCGCCGTTTCGGACCGCTGCGAGGCATTCTTGCGGGGTGATCACGCCGTCGCCGTTCAGGTCGAACCGTTGAAACTCATCCACCAACTCCGGCGTCCAGTCTGAGGAAAACTCCGCCATGCTGACCTGCAGATCGCCGTTGGTGTCACGTTCGGCGAACCAGCCGGGCAGCCCCTCGGGTAGGCCCCGCTGCGTCACGGCGAACGAGCGGCGGCCGCTGTAAAGATCCTCGATTTCGACCGGGGTCTGCTGGCGTTCCCGCCGACGGCCTTCGTCGCGACGTTCGGGAGTTGTCGCCACGGAAGCTTGCGCGACCCGCAGTCGGGCAGCGCGAATCGCCAATTCGCTGACCGACAATTTGCCGTCGCCGTTGCGATCAAAATCCATCGGATTGCCGCTCCAACGGCTGCTGATTTCGTCCCCGGCCAAGAACCCGTCCTTGTTGCGGTCGTAGCGAGCCATTCGTTCCTCCGCCTCTTTCAAGTCGGCCGGAGTGACTTCGACCGACATCATTTCCGCTGCCGGGCCGAAGCCCAACACCGGAGGCAGCACGGGAGCGTCTCCGCCGAAGCCGGGCACCAAGGTCGCCGCCGTCAAGGCGGCGTTGATGGCTTCCGAGTTGTCAGGCCGACGTGGTTGAGCACCGGAATCGCCGCCACTTTCTCGCCCGCCGCGCATGCGATCGAACGCTTCTTTGAATTTTGCCAGCGGGATCGGACGGTCGGTCCGGATGCTCGGGTCTTCGCGCTGCATCCGCGAAATCATGAATTGTGCCGGTCCCTGCATTTCGTCTGGGTCGATCATGCCGTTTCCGTTGCGGTCGAGCCCCTCGATGAACCGGCTCGGGTCGAACCCTCCGGCCCCCCCGGGTCCACCGGGACCCATCGATCCGTCGGGACCTCCCGGCACACCACGTCCGCCCATGAATCCACCGCCAGGTCCACCCGGCCCACCAGGTCCCATCATCGGCGGCCCGCCGCGATCACGGCCGCCCCGATCACCACCCCAATCCCCGCGTCCGCCTCGGTCTCCACCCCGGTCTCCACCCCGCTCGCCACCTCGGTCTCCACCCCGATCTCCACCTCGGTCTTCACCACGACCCCGATCTCCTCCCCGATCACTTTCACCACCTCGATCACCGCCACGGAAACCGGGCGGCTGGGAGACAGCGGAACCGCTGCCGACACAAACGGCCAACAAGACAGCAAAAACCGGTGTGAATGCTTTGATATTCATGGTTCGATCGATGCCAACTCGGAGGGTTACCAACACGGACGGTTCGCAGCACGCCAGAAACCGGTGGGGCGAGGCCGCTTCTCCTATTGTAAACCCGCCATTTCGGCGTGGGTTTCGGGACCGTTAGGGCTGCAACGCGAAAATGGGACGTTTTGAGGCTCGATCGGTCTGCGGCAATCGGCGAGCGACCACGTCCGGAGGTCACTTCGGGCAACTTTCGGTGAGGCGGGGCCGATTCAGCTGGCAAAATCGGTTTGCCAAATGGCTGCGGGCGTCATCAATCGGACCGGCCGGCGGGCCGCGTTCCGGCGCCGACCGCCCCCGTCAGGCTGTCGCCTAGGTCCGCCCGAGCCCGCGCGGCGATCTCCAGCATTTCGGCGACGATCTCGGGGTGCTCCGCCGCGACGTCTCGCGATTCTCCGGGATCGAGCGTCAGGTCATAGAGGGCTTGAGGTTGCTGTTCGATGCGGTAGCCATGGCGGCTGGCGATACCCCGCACGCCGCTCTGGGTGATCGATTGAGGAGCCAATGTGCCGTGGCCCGCCGGCTTGCCGTCATTTCGGACCTCGTCGTTGATCTTGGTCAGATACGGGTGGTCGAAATGAAGCTTCCACCGCCCTCGACGAATCGCGTGCAATTCCGTACCGGTATAAAGCAACAGTTGCTGATGCGGCGAGCGGGCCTCGGGGCGTCCCAGGATGACGTCGGAAATGTCATGGCCGTCCAGCGGGTGAGTCGGCAGGGTGCCGCCGGCCAACCGGGCGAAGGTCGGCATCAGGTCGATCGTCATCAGCGGTTCGTCGCAGGTTCGGCCGGCTGGAATCTGGCCCGGCCAACGCATCAGGCAAGGGACACGGACGCCCCCTTCAAAGGCCGTCAACTTCCCCTCGCGGAGCGGTGCGGCGACGCCGGCGTGGGCGCCGTAGCTGAGGAATGGCCCGTTGTCGCTAGCGAAGATGACCAGCGTCTTGTCAGCCACGCCGGCCGCTTCGATCGAGTCGAGGATTTGTCCCACCGACCAGTCGATCTCTTCGATCACGTCGCCGAACAGGCCGTTTTCCGATCGACCTCGAAAGTCGTCCGACGCGAAGATCGGCACATGCGGCATGATGTGCGGGACGTAAAGGAAGAAGGGACGCTCGGCATTGCGACGGATGAAATCGACGGCCCGTTCCGTACAACGACGGGTGAACAAGGTTTGGTCGGGGTCGGTTTCGATCACCTCGTCCCCGTCGTACAACGGCAGCGGCGGCATGATCTCCGCCAACGTCGGGTGGTACTTGCTGTTGTCGTTCGAGTAGGGAATGCCAAAGTACTCGTCGAAACCGTTCTTCAGCGGGCTGAAGTAGGGCGACAACCCCAGGTGCCACTTGCCGAACATCGCGGTCGCGTAACCGCGGTCGCGTAGCATTTCGGGGATCAGCCGTTCGTCAGGGTGAATCCCGACGGGGCTCGTGTGATTCAACGCCCCCTCCAAACCGACGCGATTGGCGTAGCAACCGGTCATCAACGCCGCGCGAGAAGCCGAACAGACGGCTTGCGCCACGTAGAAGTCAGTGAACCGCGTGCCTTCGCTTGCCAGTCGGTCGATCCGCGGGGTGCGATTCAGCTTCGAGCCGTAGCATCCGAGATCGGAATAACCGAGGTCGTCGGTGAAGATCAGCACCACATTGGGGGGCGTGCTGAGGGGCGGGGCGAGGGACGATTGGGCGACAGCGGATTTGGCCGTGGCGCCCATCAGGATCGCGATGAGGGTCGGGAACAAAACGACTTCGATTCGTCGGAAAGTCAGCAGGGTGCGGTTCACGAGGATGCCAAGATTAGTAGGAAGTAGGAAGGTGACCAGTTCGGCCGCTGGGGTGATTCGTCGGTCACCCCACCGATGCTGCGCGGGGGCGCATGCGAGTCATCAAACCAGCTTAACCCATCCTCGCGTCGGCGACGACGGAGGCCGATCGAGCCGAACCGACGGGGAACGAGCGCCGCCCCGTCCCGATCACCGACCCAATCCCGACGACGATCGAATTCTGCGTTCGCCTCGCGGTGGCCAACTGCCGAACGGCCGCGTCGGTGGACTCAGCGTCCTGCCTGCTGGTGTAACATAAGGGAGTTCCGCTAGGACGGACGCTAGTCCAACCATCGTCCTCCCGCCCACAATCCATCCCCTCTCATTCCCCTTGGTGACCGTCGTGAAAAGCTCCTCTCGGATTCGTCCTCGACTCGCGATCAATGGCGTTCTTGCTCTGTTGATCGGATCGACCTGCCTGCTCAGCGGCCCGGTCCAAGCTGAGAATTGGCCGCAGTGGCGTGGCCCCCGCAACGACGGGACGTCGCCCCACACGCCCGTCGCCACGCGTTGGTCCAAAACCGAAAACGTCGCTTGGCGGACGCCGATGCCGGGCCAAGGCGGCGCGACGCCTGTGGTTTGGGGGGAACGGCTGTTCGTCACTTCGACTGACGGCGACGACCTGATGCTGCTCTGCTTGAACACCAAAGACGGTCGTGAACTTTGGCGCCGCAAAGTCGGCTCCGGCAACATCGACGCCCGGGCGGGCGAAGGGAACTCGGCATCGCCCTCCCCGTCGACCGACGGCAAGCACGTGTGGGTCTTCTTTACCAACGGGCTGTTGGCTTGCTACGACGTCGACGGCAACGAGGTTTGGAAGGCTGACGTGAACGAGCGGTTCGGCAAGATCGACATCGCGTTCGGCATGACTTCCACGCCGGCGCTCGATGGCGACCATCTGTACCTGCAACTGATTCACGGGCCGCTGCGACGCGGCGATGACGAGCGAACCGGCAAGGTGATCAAGCTGGACAAGTTGACCGGGGCGACCGTTTGGGAGGTCGACCGGCCGACACAAGCCGATTTCGAGTGCAAGCACTCGTACGCCTCGCCGTTCATCTATTCCGCAGGTGACCAACGGTTCTTGGTATCACACGGGGCCGATTGCACCACCGGCCATTCGTTGGAAACGGGCGAAGAACTGTGGCGGGTCGACGAATTGAACGGGCCGTCGGCTTTCAATCCGAAGCAGCACGACCCGACTTTCCGATTCGTTTCTTCCCCGGCGGTCGGGCCCGGCTTCATCATCATTCCGACGGCCAAGGCGGGGCCGACCGTGGCGGTCGACGTCAACGAAAAATTGACCGGAACCGTCACCGGCAAATCACCCGCCACCCGCTGGGTCATCGAGCAAACGCCGGACGTGTCGATCCCCGTCGTTCACGACAACCTCGTTTACTTGCTGCACAAGGACGGCAAGCTGCAGTGCCTCGATCTGGAAACGGGCAAGGAGCTTTACTTCGAGCGAACTCACTCGGTCCAGCACCGCGTCAGTCCCTTGGTTGCTGACGGCAAGATCTATTTCTGTGGCAAGGATGGCGTTTGTACCGTCGTGAAAACGGGGCCCCGGTTCGAGATCGTGGCGACGAACGATTTGGGCGAACCGATCACGGCGTCACCGATCGTTGCCCACGGGACGCTTTACATCCGCTCGTACGACGCCGTCTACGCGATCCGCTGAGGCGGAAAAAAGGGGCGGCCGATCAGGCTCATGCGAAGACTTCGGTCACCGGTTTGCCCGCGATCACCAGCGGGCGATTGCCCCGATCGTAGACTTCGCTGGCGGGATCGATACCCAATAACGAATAGATCGTCGCGGCCAAGTCCTCGGGACGTACCGGATGCTTGTCGGGGTACATGCCGTTGGAGTCCGAGGCCCCGTACACGTAGCCGCGTTTCACACCGCCACCGGCTAACAGCGACGTGTAGCACTGCGGCCAATGATCGCGGCTGACGTTCTTGTTGATCTTCGGCGTCCGCCCGAACTCGCCCATCCATACGACGAGGGTCTCGTCGAGCAGCCCGCGATTCTCCAGATCATCCAGCAGCGTCGGTAGGGTTTGGTCGGTGATCGGGTGCTGATACTTGTCGACGATCTCGTACATCCGGGTGTCGTCGAAGCCGTGGGTGTCCCAGCCCCCTTCGTTGACGCGGCGGCCGCCGATCGATGAGGAGAAATAGACGGTCACGAATTTGACGCCCGCTTCCACGAGCCGCCGTGCCAACAAGCAACCTTGGCCGTAGGTCGTGCGCCCGTAGGCTTCGCGGATCGATTCCGGTTCGCTTTGGACATCGAACGCGGCCCGCACCCGATCGGACGTCAGCATCGTGATCGCCTTTTCGTAGTAGTCGTCGAAGCCACGTGCTTCGGCAGACCGTTCCAATAGCCTCGCCTGCTGGTCGACGAGCCGTTGCAGTTCTCGGCGACGCTGCATGCGGTCGAGTTCCAAATCGCTCGGCAACGTCAACTCGGGTAACCGAAAGTCCGGTGCGTTGGGGTCGTTTTTGAAAAAGAACGGGTCGTGCCGCTTGCCCAGGAAGCTGGCGTGCTGGCCGGGCGTGACCGAACCGTCGGAAATCGTGTAGGGGTAGGAGACGAACGTCGGCATCTCGCCCCGGTTGGGGGCCAGTGCGTCGACGACCGAGCCGTACGCCGGCCAGAGGTCGAGCGAATCACGCAGGCGTTGATCGTCGCTCGGCGGGGCTTGCCCGGTCAACGCGTAGTAGCCGGCCGAATTGTGGTTCTTCATCGTATGCGTCATGCTGCGGATCAACGTGACCCGATCCATCCGCTTGGCCATTTCGGGGAAATGCTCGCAGACCGGCAAGCCCGGCACGACGCTGGAGATCGGACGCAGCGGCCCGCGGATTTCGGCCGGGGCGTCCGGCTTCATGTCGAACGTGTCGACATGGCTCGGCCCGCCCCACTGGAACAAAAAGATCACCTGCTTGGCGCGAGCCGGCGGCCGGTTCGTCTGCTCCGCGGCTCGCAACAGCGTCGGCAGGTTCAGCCCCAACATGCCCAAGCCGCCGATCCGCAGCAGACTTCGTCGGGACAAGTCGAACGATCGGAAGTTTTGGCAGGAGGTCGTCATGGCAGTTAACGGTGGGCTTTGGGCGTTGTGCGGTAAATGACAAAGTAGGAATCGGTGATCAATCGGCAGGATCGGCTGGCGACGTGGCCGGAGGAGCGATTTGCCAACTCTCGTCGAAGAAGTCGGCGGCAACGATCTTGCCGGGATAAATCCCATCGGCCGGCTCGGTCACGTCGACGATCGCCCAGTCGGGTAGCATCGCGATTTGACGCGAATTGGTCGAATTAGAAAACTCGCGAAAGGTCACGCCGCTGTTCAGCACCACGTAGCGATCAGGGTTCTTCGGGTTGGGGTAGACCATCAACAGTGCATGCGTCGAGGCGTCAGCCGTTTGGCTGCCGACGGTGATCCGTTCTTCGTCCCAGCGAATCGGCAATCGCGAGGCGATCGAAGCGAGGTAACGATTGCTGGTGGGGTCGCCGAAGCAGACCAGGTGATTGCCCGCGATCAGCTCGGGCGTCAGTTCGTGATCCATCACCACGCGATCCTCGCCCCGCATCACCCTGCGCCAAGTTCGCCGCGCGTGTTCCAACTCGCGGGTCACGAACCGCTCGACTTCGCCATGCCGCGAAGGGCGGCTGGGCAGCACGAACAGGAATGGCCCGGTGAACGCGTCGTCGATGGGGCCTTGCAGCCCAGGACGTTTCCGCGGCGCGGCCTTGCCGGCGGACTCGTCGAGTTCAAACCATTTGCCCTCCTGTGCGATCAGGTCGATCACCAACGCCTCGCCACGGGTAGCGTCCGGCCCGGCGAACACCTGGCCGTTGATCTCCAGCCGCGTCGGTCCCGTCTCCAGTGGCCAGCCCCAGCGGGTGAAGTCGCACCGCAGGCGGGTGGCGCCGTCAGCCGTCAACCGCACGGTCGCGGGGGGAACCAGTTCACCCCGAACGGTCGTCCGTTCCCAGTGCTGACGCATCCCCTGAACGCTCAGCCAATCCGTTCCTGGGTACCGCAGGGTGTAGGTTGTCCAATCGATCCGCGGGCGATGGCCGAGCGATACCTCCGCCGCCCACTGTGCCAACTGGTCGTCGATCGCCTGTGCCGAGATTTCATCGATTTTGTGCCCCATCCCGGCACCGATCACGTGGGGGATTTCGAAGCCGGCCTGGCGGGCCGCCTCGATCATCAATTCAGCCGCTTCGCGCTGCTTGTCCACTTCGCCGCTGTAGGCGAGCACACGGGTGTTCCGCAAGTTGTCGACCCAGTCCGTCACGTCGTACCACCGCATCAGCCGTCGTCCCCAGTGCCCGGGGTCGTAGGGGATGCCCGCCTTGTCCCAACCTTGGTAGCGAATCGTGTCGACGAAGCCGGCTCCCGGGTTGGCCGCGAACCAGAAGCCGGGCGTGTGCGCGGCGAGGTGCCAGCAACCGGCTCCTCCCATCGAAAAGCCGCGGATGCTAATCCGATCCGGATCAATCCGTAGTCGATTCGCGACATGTCCGATCGCTTCCATTACGTCGACTTCGCCAGCGAACTTGAAGGCGTTGCAGTGCCGCCCGAACGGATGCAAAACGATCGTCTTGTCGGGCGCGTGGACGCCCACCTTGCTCAACCGATCATGCAAGAAAGGCAGTTCGGTGTTCGTGTCCCCGCGGCCGTGCAACCAAACGTCGAGTCGCCATGGTTGATGCCCCGTGGGGTCGGCATCGACGACCTCGGCGAAATCGGGCGGCAGGACCAAACCGTAGGGCTGGACCGAGCCATCGATTTGCGACACGAAGCCGCCCGCGATCGTCCGGCCGGCGTCCTTGCCGCGTGAGCCGATCGCCATCAACGCCACGCCCCGCACCCCTTGGTTTGCCGCCTCCAACCTTCGAATCGCCAGTTCCAACGAACGAGCCACCAGGTCATGGTCCTGGGGCTTGAAAAAGAGGTTCTGTTCGAGTGCCAGTTCGACACCGCGGATCAAGACTTCGACGTCAGGGGCCCATTCGTCCCGGTCGCCGGAAGCGTCGGCCGCGAGCCGCAACTGGTGCCGAGCCTTTGCCGTTGCCGTCCGCAACTCGGCCAACACACGCGGCTCGACCTCGATCCCTTCAGGTGGAAGCGACTTGAAGGCCGGGCGATCTTGGGCCGACACGACGCTTGCATTCAGCCCCAAGCACGAGCCGCCGATGAGCAAGATCGGAATCAAGCAGGTGGCAAAGCGATTCGGCCGCAGCGGCATGGTGGGGACTCCGGCTGGAAAGGGAAAGGCGGGGCGGAAGAGCGAGTTCACCTCCATTGTGCCCCAGCCGACCGCCACTTGCCAACCTCGGCAACGAATCGGCTCAAGCTGGACCTCCGAATAACCGATAGATCCGGTACCTGGGAAGGGGCGGGACGGATCGAAGCGGGGGATATTGACCGCAACGCAAATCCTCCCTAACCTTCACAAAGTGACGTCTTCGGGCGTCGCGATCAGGCGACGTGGCCAAGTGGCTAAGGCGATGGATTGCAAATCCATTATTCGTCGGTTCGAATCCGACCGTCGCCTCTTTCCGAAAATCCTGCCAGCGATCTACCGGAACGCTAGCGAGCGTTCTTCTCTTCTCGACGTTCGGTGCCCTCTCGATGCCGATTTCGTACCGAAAAATCGGTCGGAGTCGTGATTCAGGAAGCCGGTTTGGCTCGCGTTCAACGCAGTAGCCACCTTCCGCCGCCTGATGGAGTGGTCGGCAATGAGCGGAAAAAAAGGGTCCGGAACCTGTTGCGAGGAACTCGCCCTTCGGGTGCTTTGCACAACAGGTTCCGGACACTTTTTTACCGCAGATCCTTAGTCGCCAGGCACGTCATGCCCGACGTGACTTCTTGCTTGGGTGACCTCAAGCCAACGCCGCCGTCGGATGGCTTGCCAGCTCAGGGCCGCTACTATTTGGCGGTCCGTCCCCGGGGGCAGCCGCTCGGACTCTCGGTCTGGCCAATCTCGATCGGATTGCCTTCCTCGGCGCATCCGTTACCCTTAACGCGTTGCCAGTTTTTTGTCCGGCTTCCTGCGTCGCCGTGTCGGTTCAGCCTTCGTTTAAACGAGTAATTTCGGATGCTCGACAGGCAAGGGGCGACGCGAGTGAGCCAGCGACCCCAACAACTCGACCCGAGGGATCCCATGCCAGAAGATGACGACGAGCAAACCATCGCCGAACAGATATCGGACTCGATGCAATCCAAAGACCGCCCACTCGACAAGCGGGCCCCGGGTGCCCCATTCGCGTTGGTCGGCCTTGCCTACCCACTGATATTGATCGTGGCGTTGCTGTTGGCCGCGGCTTACTTTTTCTTCAGGTAAAGCGACAAAATTCGGGCGGCCGTGAGGGAAGTATTCCCAACGGAAGCGAGGGCGGTAAGGATCGTGCGGTAAAAAAGTGTCCGTAACCTGTTGTGCAAAGCACCCTAAGGGCGAGTTCCTCGCAACAGGTTCCGGACACTTTTTTCCGCTCATTGCTAAGCCGATTTATCGCCAATCGGCCCTTTCGCATCTTGGCCGTCGCCCCCTCTACCCGAGTTGGCCAACTCCCCTGCCGCGGACACCGCACCACGTGCCATCAGTCCGCGCACGTACCACGTGAGTGACCCATCGCCCGGTCACCCTTCCCGCATGGGGATGCAGCCCTTCCCCCGCGAGGGTGCATCGATTCCGCGTGATGACACAGCACCAGCCTGTGCATTGGGGCACGGCAGCACGCCGGCCCCGCTTCCGCGAGTTATTCTGGTCGAACACCCACCGTCGTCATCCCGCTGCACGGGAAACGCCCTGACTTTCTTGGGAACCAACCCGTGGCTGTTCGGACAACCAGCTCATTCAGAAATTTCTTTTCTGCAACTCATCACGGCATCTGGCCGGTCGGGTCGGGGCGGAGCGGATCGACCAGAATAGGCGTGGTGGCGACGGTTCGTCGCTGCCGGCGACTGCTAACGCTCACCCTCAGCATTGCCCTAGCCCTGTGCGGGCTCGTCGACGCGAAGGAGCCCGAGGAACGCTTCGATCTGGTGGTTCGAGGTGGACGGGTGATCGATCCGGCCAGCGGCTTGGATGGCGTTCGGCAGATCGGGATCACCGACGGAGTGATCCGGAAGGTCGCGACGGGAACGCTGGTTGGCGACGAGCTGATTGACGCTCAAGGTTTGGTTGTCTCGCCCGGCTTCATCGACTTGCACCAACACGCCTGGGACGACGAAAGCCTGTGGCTGAAAGTGCGTGACGGGGTGACCAGCTCGTTCGAGCTCGAGGTCGGCACGGCGAATGTGAACCAGTGGTATCAGGAGCGAACCGGCAGGTTGCCGCTGCACTTCGGGGTCTCGGTCGGGCACATTCCGGTACGAATGAAGGTCTTGGGAGACGACGGCGATTTCTTGCCCCCGGCACGCTCGCGAGCCAGCGCGGCTGTGGCGACTGAAGAGGAGATTGCTCGAATGGCCGAGGAAGTTCGTCGCGGGCTTTCGGCAGGCGCCGTCGCGGTCGGTTTCGGCTGGGCTTACACGCCGGCGGCAACCGACGAAGAGATCTTGGCCATGTTCCGGGTCGCCGCCGAGCACCATGCGACTTGTCACATGCACCTTCGCGGACGTGGCCCCACCGCCATCCCGGCAGCGGCCGACGCCGTGCGGCTCGCAGCCCAGGCAGGGGCCGCACTTCACATCGTTCACGCGCAATCCACGGCTGCCGCCGTGACCGATGAGTTGCTACGGGCGATTGCCGATTGGCAGGGCGCCGGCCGGGACGTATCGGTCGAAGTCTACCCCTGGACCGCCGGCATGACGGAGATCCGTTCGGCATTGTTCTCCGAGGGGTGGCAACAGCGTCTGGGAATCGGTTTCGGTGAGCTGCAATGGGGTGCGACCGGGGAGCGTTTGAACGAGGAATCGTTTGGTCGTTACCGGCAGGAAGGCGGTCTGGTCATCGCCCATTTCAATCGCCCGGCGGTCGTCAATGCCGCGGTACATCATCCGCTGACGATGATCGCCAGCGACGGGTTGGTTGGCCACCCGCGGAACGCCGGGACTTATGCACGGGTGCTCGCTCACCACGTTCGAGATCTCGCGGGAATCGACCTGATGACGGCAATCGCCAAGCTGAGTTGGTGGCCGGCCCGGCGTTTGGAAGCGCGAGTCCCCGCGATGCGACAGAAAGGACGCATCGCCGTCGGCGCCGACGCCGACCTGACACTCTTCGACCCGGACACCGTCCGTGAGGGGGCGACCTATGAAGCCCCCCAATCGCCGTCTCAAGGAATCGCCTGGGTGCTGGTGGGCGGCAAGGCGGTCGTGCGAGAAAACTTGCCAGTTCTCAGCGAACTTCCCGGGCTGGCGATCCGGGCCCCTTCGGCGAGCGATTGAACGACCGAGGCTCCCACGGTCCGCCCGCAGGCACCTGACGCTCGATCAAACGTCTAAGGATCGTGCGTGAAATAAGTGTCCGGTACCTTTTGCGAGGAACTCGCCCTCCGGGTGCTTTGCACAAAAGGTTTCGGACACTTTTTTCCGCTCATGGCGATGCCGCATATCAACCCGCGGTTGTTCGGCAATGCGTGAGCGTGGCGACATCCGCCAGATGATATTGAAACTTCCATCGATACCCTCTGCCAACACGTGATGCGATAGTTCCCTTGTCAACGGAATTACCGCTTGTTTCTATCTGACGCCTTATCGGGCGTAGAAACATGCTGACGTTCGCTTGCCGTGAACGAAGAAGGGATTGTTGTGAAAACCGAATTAGCCAGGAAAGCGACTAACCATTGCTGCGACGGAACGCCAGCCGAAGTCTCGGGAAACCGATCGACTTCCACCCGTGATCAAGGCGCCGAACACCACCACCAGATGGTCAAGGACGCCGAATCACTTGCGCCGGCAAGGCAGGCGAACGGATGGACCGCGGAGTCACTTCGACGATCTGCACGACCATCTGCCAGGCAGACGCCGGAAAAATATCGGCCATCGACGGTGGCCGGCACGTTCCCGAAAAAAGCAAACCATTAGCTAAAAGCTTACTGCGATCGCCGATGGTTTAGCCGATTGAAATGTCCCCTATAGTCAACCTTCCCCACAAAGGAAACAACGTGAAATATTCTTATATGTTCTTACTGGCTGCCGCGGCCGCCGCCGGTTGCGACAACACATCCCAAACGGGAACGGATGGCGTCCCCGTGACGCCTTCCTCGACCAGTTCTGTCGACCGCAACGCGACAGATCGCGGCGGTTCGGATGGCATCGCGACAGGTCTCGGCGCTACTGACCGTAGCGTCACAGATCACAGCGCTACGGACCGCAGCGTTACTGATCGCGGTGCAACGGACCGCAACGACACGGGAAAAACGCCTTTTGATCAGTACGAGAATAAGGCTGACGTCGACATCACGGCCCAAATTCGTTCGCGCGTCGTCGATACCGACATGTCGGTCAGCGCCCAAAACGCCAAGATCATCACCCAAGACGGAAAGGTGACCTTGCGTGGTGAGGTGAAGTCGGACACGGAGAAACAACACGTCGAAACCATCGCCTTGGCCGTAGCCGGTGAAGGCAATGTGGATAACCAGTTGCAAATCGACCAAGACTGATCGATTCCAGAAGCCTTCACCGCAGGAACCATCATGGAAATTCTCATCCAATCCGCATGCCCCTTGGCAGTCCTCGGCTATTCGCTGGTCTGGCTGCTAGCTGGTGGCGGCTTTATCGGCGCGATCGTCATCTTCTTCATAGCGAAGCTGATGAGTTAGCAACAACACGTACAGGCCTCGCGTCACGTTGATCGTGCGGCTCGTAATTAGCGGCCCTTTCTGAAACTACCTATCAAGGAAACTCTCATGTCCACAACCGTATTTTGCACGGCTACCGCAAGGCAGACCGAAAACATCGTTCGCAACTTGCAATCGGCAGGTTTTTCGGGTGACGACATATCCGTCTTGTTGGCGGATAAGCAAGGAACCCGCGACCTGGCGGTCGAACACAACACCAAGACCCCCGAAGGTGCGGCTACGGGGGCCGGCGGCGGCGCCGTTCTCGGCGGCGCACTCGGTTGGATCGCCGGCATCGGCGCTTTGGCCATTCCCGGCATCGGCCCGTTCATTGCCGCGGGACCCATTTTGGCGGCGCTCAGCGGCGCGGCGATCGGCGGAACGGTGGGCGGCCTGTCTGGCGCCCTCGTCGGGATGGGAATGTCGGAATTCGAAGCCAAGCAGTATGAGAGCAAGGTGAAGGACGGCAGCGCACTGATCTCGATTCACACCGACAACAGTCACGATGTCAAACGGGCCACCGACATCTGCGAACACGCCGGTGCTTCCGACGTAACCACCTCGGGCGAAGTCGCGGTGGCGAGCAGCGACCGCCACCACGACCTCCGCTAGGACACGGCGAACCCATGCCGCGCTCGTATCTGCCGACAGGGAGCGTGCGACGCGGCGCGGGGGTTTGACCACAGAAACGCAGTGACCTGGCTGACAGGTTGCATTAAAGATGCCGGTTTCACACGGTGCAGATGTCGACTCACGTCGACACCCGCACCGCATGGCCAAGACGCCGGGTGCCGGCCGTCGAGTCGTTGTGTATTCCCCACGGGGATCGTGGATTGGGCTGTCCATGGGCCAGCCAACCTTACAAATGACAATTATCAGATTCGACGACCAGGTCATCTCGCGCGTCGAGGCGACTATCGGAGTGGGTAAACGTGTGCTTGCCCGATCGCCTGCTTGACCGTCGGCGATCGGGAGGCACACCCCCGTGGGCCAAACGATTCACTGGCTCATCCGAGCCGGTGGAGAGCGGGTGCATGTTGCAACCGCAAACGGGCCATGGGACTTTTTTACGAGAGAATTAGGATTATGAACTACCGCATGTATGCACTGAGTGCTTTGGCCGCCGCGCTGATCGCCGGGGATGCGTTCGCCGACGAGACGAAGAACGCGACCCACAAAGGCAAGCTGGTCAGCATCACCCAAAATAAGTTGGTGTTGACGGGCGAAGACAACAAGGAGCACTCCCACACTCTCACCAGCGACGCCAAGCTGACGTTGGACGGGAAAGCGGTTCAGGCCGCCGATCTGAAGCCGGGCACGCGGATTCGTGTGACCACCCAGGAAGGCGACAAAAGCACGGTGAATCGGGTCGAAGGGCTCGGCAAGAATCGTGATTTCGCCGGCAATACCCGAGATGGCCAGATCGTCCGCGTGACCGACAAGCAGTTGGTATTCATGGAAAAGCGCGGTCAGAAGGAGCAAACCAGCACGTTGACGAACGATGTCAAGATCACCTGCGACGGCAGGGTGTGCAAGGCTTCGGAACTGAAGCCCGGTATGAAGGTTCGCGTGTCGTCAGAAAACGATTCGCCGAACACCATCACCCGGGTCGAAGCGCTCGATAAGAACCAGGATTTTGCCAGCCTGTAACGTGTGACGAGTCGTTCGCGACCGTTACCACGATGAAGCCGGGTGCGGATTTCAACGTCCGCACCCGGCTGCCTCGCAACACCAATCACCAAAAGAACACGAACATGAAAAGATACTTTAATTGCCTGGTCGTCGCCCTGCTGGGTACGACGATCGCCTGGGGGCAAGACCGCGACGGTCCTCAGGGGCAAGCCGCCATCGAGGATGGCGTGGAAGTGCTGACGCGCGGTCCGGTGCACGAGGCGTTCGCGGGGACGATCACTTTCGACCCCGAAGCCGGTGTCGTCGCCAAGCGACCGGCACCCGAACCGATCGAAGAACTGCCGCCGGAACAGAAGCCGGCCGGGGACAACGTCTCTTGGATTCCGGGTTATTGGGGCTGGGATGACGAGCGGGACGATTACCTTTGGGTGAGCGGCGTTTGGCGGTCACTGCCGCCCGGTCGACAATGGATCAGCGGTTATTGGGCGACGTCGGGCCAAAACTCGCAATGGACCTCGGGCTACTGGGCTGACGCCCAGGCGACCGAAGTCAATTACCTGCCCGAACCGCCGCAGACCGTCGAGGCGGGCCCCAACGTGGAAGCGCCATCGCCGGATCACACGTGGTTGCCCGGTGTTTGGGTCTGGCAGCAGAACCGGTACGCTTGGCGCCCCGGTTACTGGGCCAACGCGCAACCGAACTGGGTTTGGAACCCCCCGCACTACGTGTGGGCTCCCCGCGGCTATGTCTTCGTTGACGGCTACTACGATTACCCCGTCGCCCAACGTGGCGTCCTGTTCGCGCCGGTCTTCTTCAACTCGGGTATCCGCGCTCAACGCGGCTTCTCGTTCTTGCCCCGGACGGTGATCAACCCGGCCGTATTCGCGTCGCACCTCTTCTTGAGGCCCAGCTTCGGTCACTACTACTTCGGTGATTACTACGGCAACCAGTACGCCACGAACGGTTTCTCGCCGTGGTTTTCGTTCGCCAACAGTGGCATGGGCTACGATCCGTTCTTCGCCCAACAACATTGGATCAATCGCAACGATCTCCAGTGGAATCAACAGTTGGAATCGCAATTCGCTTACCGTCAAGCCAATGTGGACGCTCGACCGGCCCGCACGTGGTCGGACCAGATCGCGCGAACCAGTAACGGTAATGCGACCGACGACCAGAGCTTTGTCGTCGCCGCCTTGATCGATGATTTGGCAAAAAGCGAAGATACCGCCATACGTTTTAACGCGTTGCCTCAGGAAGAACGCGAACAACTTGGACAACGCGGCCAACAGGTTCGTGAAGCCCGAGAAGAACGCCGCGACCTGGAAGCCGCAGCGGCGAGTCCTGCTGCCGACGCCTCCGCTGGGGACGTGGCTAGTCAGAATCGACTGAAGCTGCCCAAGAGCCCGGTCGTTTCTCGGCCCAGCGAAAGCCCGGATGGGGATAACGCCCCGCCTCAGGCTTCCGATGCGCCAGAACCGAATGCGGATGTTCAACCGAAACCGAGAACGCCGCGTGGAACGCCGAATGCAGATGGAACGCCCATTGCAGGTTCGGTTCCTAGGGCAACGCCTTCGGTAAC
>RECD01000029.1 GCA_007694185.1 Planctomycetaceae bacterium | reverse complement strand
CACAGACACGCCCGACACAGACACCCCCGACACGGGTCAATCGATCCCGCTGCCGGACCGGATCAAGTCGATCAATTCCTCGTTGTCGAGCCGCGCCGCCTGGTCGGTACCGCCCAGCACGTTGGCGACGAGTTCCCGTTTGCTGGCATGCAACTCGATGATCTGTTCCTCGATCGTCCCCTTAGCCACCAACCGATAAACGGTCACGGCCCGTTCCTGGCCGATGCGATGGGCGCGGTCAGTCGCTTGGTCCTCGACCGCGGGGTTCCACCACGGGTCGAGATGCAAAACGTAATTGGCGGCGGTCAAATTCAGACCGGTGCCTCCCGCCTTGAGCGAAATCAAGAAGAACTCCCCCTCGCCGTTCTGGAAGGCGTCGATTCGCCGTTGCCGTTCGGCAGCTGGCGTTGACCCGTCCAAGTACTGATAGCTCACGCCGCGTTCGTCGAGGGCCGCGCGGACGAGGTCCAGATGCCGAACGAACTGGCTGAAGACGAGCGCCCGATGCTCGCCCTCGCGAAGCTCCCCAACCGTTTCCATCAGCAGCCGCAACTTCGCCGAACCCTTCCGCCAACCTTTGTCGACCAAGCGGGGATGGCAAGCCAATTGCCGCAACTTGGTCAGCCAGGCGAGGGTTCGGAATCGCTGCTCTCCTTCCCGTGCCCCGGTTGCCCCGGAACCGCTCAATTCGGCGATCGCCGACAGGCGAGCGTCCTCGTAAAGTTGGCGTTCCTCGGGGCTCAGTTCGGCCAACAGCGTCACCTCGGTACGCTCCGGAAGCTCCTTCAACACGGCCGACTTGGTCCGCCGAAGGATGAAGGGGCGGACGAGTTGAGCGAGCGACTCGCGGCGCTGTTCGTTTTGCTGACGCTGGATCGGCTCCGCAAAGCGAGTGCGAAAACGTTCCCAGGAACCGAGCAACCCCGGGCTGAGCGTCCGGAACAGGCTCCAAAGTTCCCCGAGGTGATTTTCCAGCGGCGTGCCCGATAGCCCGATTCGCCAATCGGCGCGAATCGAGCGGATCGCTTGCGAGGTTTTCGTCGCGGCGTTCTTGATGAACTGGGCCTCATCCAGCACGAGTGTATGCCATTCGCGGGCGGCGAACCGCTCGGCGTCCCGTTGCAACAACTGGTAGCTGACGATCACCAGGTCCCCGGCGTTGGCCGAGTCGATCAGGTGCTGGCGGTCGTGCTCGCGATAGGAATGGGCCGCGAGGGAAGGTGCAAATCGAGCGGTTTCTCGGGCCCAGTTCTCACCGACGCTCGTCGGGGCCACGACCAAAGCGGGGCCCTCTGCCGCCCGGTCGAGCAAGACGCCGAGCGTTTGGACCGTCTTGCCCAACCCCATGTCATCGGCCAACACGCCGCCGACGCCCCAGCGGCTGAGCCGCGCCAGCCAGCGGTAGCCGTCCACCTGATAGTCCCGCAGTCCGGCCTTCAGCCCCTCCGGCGGATCAGGCGCCCAATCACGGATCTGGCTGAGCCGCTGAATCGTCTCCTGCCAACGGGCCGCGGTCTCCAGCGTGACGTCTTCACCCAGCAATTCGCTGACGATCGGTGCCGCGGCGTCAGCGATCCGTAACGCCCCGCGTTCGACGACCACCGAATCATCCAATTGCTGAAGTCGCCGGCGGAAACCGGCGCTGATGCTGGCGAACTCTCGGTCACCGACGCGGACCAAGTTGCGATTCTCCCGGACGGCGACCAATAAGTCTGCCAACGAGATCTCTTGCCCGTCGATCTCGATCGCTCCGGTCATGCCGAACCAATCGCGCCGGTCATCAAGTTTGACTCGCAACGATTGTGGCGTCAGCTCTCCGCGAACCCGCATCGTCTGGCCTTCCGGCCACAGGATCGCGGGAGCCTCGTCACCCGCTTCGGACAGGGCGCCAAGCAGATTCAAGGCCGCGTCGTCCGTGGTCGCGGCCCAGCCATAAGGGCCATCGACGGCCAGCGAATCGATGCCAAACCGGGCGGCGGTCTGCTTAGCCAACACCCGTTCGTGATCAAGGTCGCGGCACAGGCGAATCGGACCCTGTTCGCTGTGGCAGCGAATCCGATCCACGCCTTCACCAGGGACCAACGTTTCGGGACAACGCGATTCAAGGACCCGCAGCGCGACGTGCAATCCGGCCGTCGGTCGGGGACGCAATTCGACAATCAATTCCCACTCGCCCGACTCGACCGGCCCCGACAATTCCGGCGGAAGGTCGATCCGAACCAACGGGTCCAACTTGGCTGCCGCCATCGCCAGCCGGGTAGCAGCCTCCGCGTCGAGTGTGACTTCGTCCAGGTCCTGGTCGAGCAGATGCTCAACCAGTCGAGCCGATCGCTGATCCTTCAATTCACAGAGAATCAGCCGATCCCGGATCGGAGGGACGACCATCATCAGCGGCCGGTTGGCCGCCACCTTCCCGGCAATGATTTCGCAAGAACGGGCGTCGATGTCCTGATCGATTCCCGCGATCCGCAACCGTGGCAGGAACCGTGCCCGGCTCGGCACGACGCCGCCGTCGATCAGTTCGTCCTCAAGGTCGGGATTCGCGACTTCGTCGAGCCGATCGGTCATGTCCGTCCCGTCCGCAGGCTCGGATGGGGCCGCAACCTCGGAGGGGGCGTCCGCCGGACTCCCCGAACCGACGGCATCCCGTTCTCGGCGAATGGACAACGTCAATTCGCCCCGCAGGATTTGCAGGGGGGTCGCGTCCGAGTCATTCCAGGCGACGTTCGAGTGCCCGGCCAGGCAGAGCAACGCCTCGTACAGGTTGTATCCTTGGGGCCCGAAGTTAGAGACGGAACGGGCGACCAGCGATGCCACTCGGGCGTCGACGGGATTGCTGAACAGGTCTTCGCGATCCTCCAGATCAAACAGTCTCAACTCCCGCCCCTTCGTCCAGCCGGCACCGCCCTTGCGAACCCGCTGCTCGTAAGGGGTGATCGACAGGCTGGCGAAGTGGTTGGCGGGGGACACGCGAACCCGCCACTGGACTCGGCAATCGGCCGCCAACGCCTTGGTCGTCGCCGTGCGATCGGCGATCTTGACCAATTGGTCGACGAGGGTCCGGCCCAAAGCGACGGCGTCCACCTTGAGCGACGCCATGAAGTCGTCGATTTGCGAGGGAGACCGACGCGTCAATTGCTCCTGCAACCACCAGGAAGCGGCCAGCGTGTGCGGGCACTGCTCGCGTGCCGAAAACCATTCGCAGTCGCAGTCGGCGATCGCGATCAGCGACAGATCGGAATGCTTGCGAGGACGCCCGACCATCTCCGGCATCATCCGGATCTTGGGGGAGGCCACGATCGACTTGTCCGCCCGAATCGCGAAACCGAATTCGAGCGTCCCGTCGCGCTGCATCAGGGTCGGCGAAGTCACTTCCTGCATCGCCGCCCGCTTATCCAAGCTGGCAGGATGCTCGTTGACCAAGCACTCGACCGCCTCCTTCATCGCGACACTCAGCACGGCGATCTCGGATTCGATCGGCATTTCCATCAGCACAATCCTTTTCGGGCCAGCTTCGGCCTGGGTGGCCGAAGCGATTTCATCCGGTCTCGTCGCGTTCCGCCGGAATGACAAGTCCGACATTCTAGTGCGGATGCTCCCGATTGGCGACCGGCGACGCTTCTACCCCACACCCCGCCACGACTCGCCGCTGACAACCGAAGTTTGACCGCGTTGACCCTCGCCGCGGTTGTCGGTACGTTCGCGACTGCATCGCCTCGCGAGCCGGCGGCAGCACCGTTTTGCGTTCGGCCCGCGTCCCCCGTCCTCTATCCACAAACTGGTTTCTGAACATGCCGATCCTCAAAGTTGCAGGCCTGGGTGAATTCGAAGTCCCCCCGGGAAAACGGTTGGTCAAGGCGTTGGTCGAAGAGGCGGGGAGCGACCAACTGCACGCCTGTGGCGGCGGGGCGCGTTGCACAACCTGCCGCGTGCGGTTCACGGAAGGTGAACCGAACCGCATGACGCAGGCCGAACGGGACGTGTTGGCGGCCCGCGGGGTCACCGAGCCCGGGGTGCGGCTGAGCTGCCAAATCGCCTGCGACGCCGACATGACGGTCGAATTGATCAGCCGACTCGAGGGGAGCGGCCGCAAAGATCAGGGTGGTGCGGTGGCAGAAAACATCGAACCCGAACCGGTTTGGACTGACCGTTAAAGCCTGGTCTACCGTCCTACAACGCCGCAGGCCAGGGCGTTAAAGTAAGCAA
>RECD01000182.1 GCA_007694185.1 Planctomycetaceae bacterium | reverse complement strand
GATGGGCTGACGATCGAGTTTCTCGATCGCCAAGCCCAGAAAACCGCAAGATGTAAAAATTGCCAGATTGTTGGAAGTCACCAGCGACCGATGGCGTCTCTTTCCTTGGCGGCACCCGGAAACTAGCGATCACGGGTGCCGGCGCCGCTGCCATCGGTCGCTTGACACCCTGGCGTCGCATGCCGCGACGACTTTCCCGAGGACCCAAAGCCATGTTGAATCGAATGAGTGTTGCCGTTGTCGTGCCGGTTGCCCTGCTGGCGATCGGCGGCCTGACCAGCGGCACGGAGTACGCCCGTGTTTTCCTGAACCAAGGCAAACAGGCCGTTGCCGATCGGCTCCCGTTGCAGGTCGAGATCGATCGGCTGGCGCTCGTGCTGGAAAAATTCGACGATGAACTCGGCCAAGCCCGCCGGGTTCGCGCCGAGGCCGCCCTGCGGCTGGAAAAGGCCGAACGGCAGTTGCAGGACCGTCAAGCATCGCTGGCGGCTGACAGGCGGAAACTCGAATCGTTGCGTGACCGCCTGCAAGCCGAACCGGCCGCGGAATGCCCAACGTCTCGGCTGAGTGACGACCAACGCCTGACTGCCGTTCGCGGTCAATTGGAACGGTTCCGAACCGGCCAATTATCACTGGAAAGGTTGGAGCAAACGGTCGAAAAACTGCGCACCAGCCAGAGGGATCTCGACGACCAACTCGAACAACGCCGTCAACAGCGCGACCTGCTTGCCAGTCGCTTGGAAGCCATTCGGACCGAGAAGACGACGCTCGAATGGGCTGCGGGCGGTATGGGCAACCTGCCCAGCAGCGATACGCTGGCACGAGCCGAATCGCTCGCCGAACGGCTGGAGGATGTGCTGAGGTTGGAGCGCGAGCTTGCCGGCCCGCCAACCGAACCACTCGATCACCTGCTCGGCAAAACGAACGACTCGCAACGCTTGTTGTCTGATCTCGACGAAGTGCTTGCCTCGGAGTCGCTGGCCACTAACCGCTGAACGGTATCCCGGATCGGTTCACCACCGCAGTCGCTCGGCCGGTGCGTCCGCGGTGGGTTCTGGCCAATCCCCGTAGCGATTAAACTTTTCGACGTCCGTTTTCATCGCCGCTCCTCGGAGCAAACCCTGGTGACAGAAGTCTGGTTTGCGGGAGATGCCCGGCCGGTCGAAAGGCCGCCTGCCGGTTCGTCAGCCTCGACTGATGTGAACGGGTGTCGCGGTCACACATCCCGCCCTGCCGAACAACCCGAGCACGTTTCCGACTCGGTGCCGAATGTTTTCAATTCGACCACCCAACCGCCGCATGCCCCCCGAATCAACGGTGCCGTGCCTGGACGAGGATCAAGTGGATATTGACGCCCTGCGTGAAAAGTACGAGCCGATGCTGATGCGATTCGCGATCAACTTGTGTGGCAACCCGCACGACGCGGAGGATCTGGTTCAAGACCTTTGGAGACAGGTTGCGTCGACACAGAGCTGCCCCCAAGCGGGTGCGGAACAGGCATGGTTGATGAAGAGCTTGCGTCACCGCTGGATCGACCTGGGACGGTATCGAATGCGTCGCCCGGTAACCCTGTTCAACGATTTGGAAACCCGATCGAACGATGAAGACGAGCGTTCACCCGACCCCGGCGTATCGCGGGAACCACAACCGGAGGTGCGATGCTTCCAACGGGAACGCACGACGGCACTAAGAGAATGCTTGGACAAGCTCCAAGAGCTACAGAGGCGGTTCTTGATGCTTCATTTTTTTGAAGCGCTGCCCCACATCGAAATTGCCGACCACTGCGATGCCCCTTTGGGAACTGTGGCGGCGACTATCCACCGGGCGAAGGTGCGAATCAAGGAATGCATGGAGCGTAAGGGGTGGACATGAATGTGATCCTATTTGACCTGCCGCCCGAACCGGAACGCCAAGCGGAGTGGCTGGAACGGGTTTTGGTCAGCCCCGCGGCGGGGCAGTTGCTCAGTGACATCGCGGCCTTGCGGTCAATCGCCGATGAAGAGTCGAGCGTCGCCCCAGAAGCCTCGGAGCCAGGGTTGGCAGAGATCATCGGCGAACAACAAGAGGTGGTGCTCCGCGAGGGACTCCGCCCTGTCGACCGGGCTACCTTCCGGCGGTTGCTGCAAAGCCCGGTCGCGCTGAGCGAGTTGATGCTCGAAATCGAATTGAGCGACAGCCCCTACTGGCGATCCCTTACCCCCGTCCTGGCCGGACCGATGCCGACCGCTGCGGAACGGGCCCCCGAGGCCGGCGCGAGTGAGGTCCCCAAGACGGGTCTGCCCGATTCCGATTCCAGAGCGAACGGCACGATGCGGCGCTGGTTCGTCGCCGCGGCGGCGCTGGCGGCGGCTACCCTGCTCGCGATCGCCAACTGGCCTGACACCCCCGATTCCGGGTGGGGTTGGGACCGGCAGGAGGTGTTTGCCCTCCGGTCGGATGCCCCGACGTACCTCCGCCACCTCGCCTCGGCGGCCGACGAATGGTTTCAACGGACACCCGCTACGGATCAGGAATTACGATCACGACTGGTCGCCTTTCGGCGGGGCTGCGATAAACTGCTTGCCGCGCCCCATCCTTCGCTGAACGCCACCGACCGCGATTGGTTGCGGGAACGTTGCCAAGTGTGGTCCGAAAAGTTCGACGACCAGTTGGCCCGGCTCGATCGCTCGGACGATTGGTCGGTCGTTCTGCGTGAAGCGGACGAAACCGTCCTGAAGCTGATTCAAGCTCTTCGTGACCGGGCGGACGACCTGGTGTGAATCGACGGCCTGCTCGCCGCACCACCGAAAGTTTTTCCGTATCGACGATTTATTTCGCAAGCGAATCGACGGCCCGGCGTCTTCCACCTTGAAGAGCCGGCCAGCGTGGGCTGGCTCCGATTGCCCCTGCCGCTATCGAGGAGCCTGCCGTCGTGAATCGCCCTCCTGTCTCCACTCGCCGTCGCCTATTGGCAACCGCCCTGCTCGGCATTGCCGCAGGGGCGGGCATCGGGTTGCCCGCGGACCGCTGCGCCGGCCTGCTCGCCTGCCCCCCTGTCCGCGTCGCGCCGGTTACCAACCGGCGGGTTACCAAGCCTGTGGCGCCGGCCACCGTGTCAACAATCGACGCCCGGTCGCTGAGACGGTTCACCGAGTTGCAATCACGCGTCGACCGCTACGTGGAGCATTGCCGCCGGCATGCCGACCAAGCCGGCGAAAGGAAGGAGGCGACCGATCGCGAACTGGAAGAACACAACCGAACCCAAGCCGAATCGCTGTGCTTCCTGACGTTCCTGCGACGCCTGCTCGAACAACCGGGTGATTCCCTCCAGGTCGCTGACCGGACCTTCACCCGCGAGGAAATCGGAGCCGTTTTGGCGACCAAGTTGGACGAACACCAGCAGCAAGCCGAAGTGGGGCGGTCCTTGCGGTTGGAAGCGGCCGCCGCCCAGGCGCGACGCCATGCCGCGGACGAGCAAGCGGCCCGTTGGAGGCAACAACAAGCGGATCTGATCGCGCGGGTCGACGCCTTGCGAACCGATTCGAACCTGCTGGCGGAGACCAAGTCGATCGCCGCAACCCGATCGCCAACGGCCGCTTCCTCGCCGCAGTCGTCAGACGGCGACGATGCGATCCGCCAGGCCGAGCGTTTGGCGGAAGAACTGGAACGGCTACTACCGCCGGAAGAAGCTCCCGCGGCGGAATGACAAGCTGACTCCATGATTTTCCCGAAAAACCGGGAAGCGATCGGGATGCCGGACGTCTTGATCTACAACCCCGCCCGATCACTCGCGGCGGGGAACGGGAACAACCCTTTTTCGATCCGAATCCAATCGAGGTACAGAAGATGAATGCGAAAGTTGGCTGGTTGCTGGCGGCCCTGATGGTCGCCGGTTCGTTCGTGACCGACACCGCCGACGCCGGGCATTACGGCCGCTGGCAGCGACGGGGGACGTACCACTACACCCACTACTACTACACGCCGGTACGGTATCACGTCGTCGTCTGCTACCCGTCACGACCGAGGTATTTTTATTATTACAACCCTTATCGCCGCACCTACTGGGGACGGTTCGACACCGAAGGGGCGCCGGGCCAGCAGTATTCGATCCTGGCGCCGGAAGATCGTCGAGAAAACCTTGCCGACATCCCCGAGTCCGCTTTCCCGCCACCGGGCCCGATGCCGGTGATCCCGGAAAGCGACGGCGACGAGAGAATCGAGTTGCCGCCCGCGTTCCCCGCGGA
>RECD01000178.1 GCA_007694185.1 Planctomycetaceae bacterium | reverse complement strand
GTCGCTGAGGCTCGCACGGTGGCGAAATGTGGGTGGCACTTTCCGTTCACGAAACGTCATCTCAGATCACGCTTTGTGGCGGCAACGGGCAACGCATCACTCATCGCGTTGGCTGGCATCATGCGCCGCTTAATGATTTCGTTCGCGATCGAATCGAGGTTGGAATTCGTGGGCAAAACGGCGATTCCGTCTAATGTCTCGAAACGCCGTCGGGCGGCACCGGGATCGCCGAGCGTTGCCTCAACAGTGACCAACTGGGAGGCAACCACCTCAAACATCGGAACCTACTGCTCCAGCAAACGTTTCGCCCATTGCGTAAGCGCCAACGTGATCAATTCTGAAATTGGCCGTACCGTTGCATAGCTATTTACAGACGTTTCGATGCACACAACATCCCTGTGAGCACCCTACCGCAACGTCACGATTCACAAAAGCCGAGCCAGGAATTTGGCACCGCCAACCGGCGCCACGCGCCTTTCCTTCAAATTGATAGTTAACCGCCGTCCGGACGGGGAATGAGACGTTGTGGCGTTGCTCGACTGCCGGATCGCGTTACAATGATTGTCTCTGGATCTAATGCGGCAGCCAGTTGGGGGTGAATGGAAGCACCGTCAGGTAACAGTAACGCAAGCGGATTTTTCTTCAATCGCGATTGAACTTCTTCGACATCAATATCCTCTCCGCCGGCAGAATGAAACTTGAGTTGACGCACATTGAAACGCACGAGCTCGGACTGAAGCATGGCAACGTCTTGGGTCCGATTCGCCAAATCCAGACGCTCGCGCTGGGATTCGACATGGTAGGCAGATTGGATTGTCACGTAGAAGAGCTTGGCACCGGTGAAGACCAGGTCGCGACCGTTGCCGCTGCCGAACGGTTCAATCGTCACGTTCACTAATGTCTGCGGAGATGTAAATGTATCCTCAGCAAATGCGGGTATTGCCGGCATACAAAGAAACAAGACGCCCACGAGGCTGAATGCATGGTGTGTCATCGCGCTCTCCATTTCAATCGGGTAACGAAAGTCAATCGGGTAACGAAAGGGATTGATCGACTCGCCGCGGAGCGATGAGCGATCAATCACAGTTGAACTGAGGCGCGGAGACGGGGCGCACCCATCGCATTCGGTTCTTGTATACACCGCGTCATTGTTCGTGGCTGAATCAGGTTGAAATCTGGTACGGAACGCTTCGGCGAAAGGTGACCGGGGCGATGTCGTTCACGTCTGTGGAAGACCTGACGGACCGCATTCTTCGATTCATTGACTACTACAACGCCAAGGTTGCCAAGCCGTACCGCTGGACATACACGGGGCGGGTCCTGGTGGCATAGGGCATCCGTGGAGCAATGCGGCTTCAAGCGACGCCATTTGCTTCTCGGACCACTAGGGGGAATGCAAGCGAAAGGCGGGTGACACCTTTCGGGTGGGGGGGGAGTCGGCGGTTGGGATGGTGTGGCCCGCTTACGGATTGGAGAGCGGATCGGGTGTCGGTACCGGTGGCGGCAGCTCCTCCGGAACCACGGCCGACGGCTTGGCAGCGCCCGGTGAATCGGCTGACGTATCGCCACCGGCAGGGGCACTAGCAGCGGGGGTGCCGGGCGATTCCTGTCGCCCGCCCAGCAAGCCGCCCAAGGCGGAGCCAAATCCGCCCAACAAGGAACGGCCTCGACCGCCGTTGTCCGCCGGTTTCGGCGTCTCGTCCTCGCCGCTTTCGACCGCCGCGGCGATCGCCTCGGGTGTCGCCAGCGTGATTCGAGCGACATCGAGGCGCTCGTCGCGCGAGTAGTGGAGTGAGACGGTCTGGCCCGGTTCGAAACGGTTCAGTTCGCCGATCAAGTCGTCGGCCGTTCGGACCAGTCGCCCATCGACAGAAACGACCCGGTCGCCGGGACGAAGTCCTGCCCGAGCCGCAGGCGAACGAGGTAACGTCTCGGCGACGACCGCGCCTCGCGGTCTGCGGGCAGGAGTGCCGGGAGCCGCATACAAAGGTGTCGCGGCTACGGTCATTCCGAGCCGATCGAGCGACCGATTGGCGGCCGGATCGAGAGCCGATTCCGAACCTGTCGGTGGTGGCGTCGGGGCGGGGGGGAGCGTTGAGAAGGGATCAGCAACGTTTGCCGACTCCGGTTCCGTCGAGAGTGCGGGCGGCCTTGGGGTGGGCGGGGTGGGTGGCGAGCTTTGGCTCGGAGCAGGCGAGGAGCCAGGTCGACGGAAGTTGGCGCTGCGGTTGTTACCGATCGGCTGCAGCCCCGGGATGGACCGAGCCGCTTCCTGACGGTCGTCGTTCAACGGCGCGGCAGGCAAGTTCGATTCGGGTTGGGAACCGGGCGAGCCCCTTCGAGGCGTCGTCGCCGGTGTTTGTGGCGAAATCGCGTCTCGCAGTAACCCTTCTGGCAGGATCGGCCCGCCGGTCCGTTCGCGAATCCGGTCCCCCAACCGGCGCAGCGGCCCCTGGGAATGAGCGACGGGCAGCGGGAGGCACAGTAGCGCCGCTCCGGCTAACCCACACCATGCGGCACCCCGGCGACCAGATCGAGTCAGTTCGCTGCGGTTCTTCTTCACGTTCACGGTCATACCAAGTCCTCTCCAGTGCGGTCTCGTCAGGTCACCCGAGTTACGAGCCCTTCCTCGTGTTATTCTAGCGGACGGTCGGCAAGCCGTCTTGACCGATCCTCGCTCGCGCCTCACTCGGAGAACGTTTTGGAGCGACATGGACATTTTTTTGCTTTAACCAAGTTGAATGTTTGGTCGGGGCGTCGATCGCAGGCCGCGCTTGCGACCTCGGCGAGACATGCCGCGAAACCTGGGACCGGACCGCGGTGTCCCGCACCGGGCCACGACCGGGGGCGGCAGATCAGGCGAATGTCCGAAGTGAACGACAGGCATGCACGATCGAGAACCGGTGAGTCGCCTGATCCGCCCGAGCGAGTTTGACGAATGCTTGCGTTGGGGGCTGATGCAATGCGAGCCTTCGCGGACGGCCGAGCTACCGCGAAGCGATCGGGCGCGGTGTCCATTGCTGAGTTCCGGCGACAGGCAAACTGACCCACGTTCGATCATTGCGGCCGGCACCTTCGGCCCGGCGGGGCTGCAAGCACTCGCGATCGTCCGGCTGGTTGCTGGCGGTTCCGCGACGGTGGTGCTGCTTGCGAGTGACGAACGGTTTGAAGCATCGGGCTCCTCAGCGGATCAGCTGGCCGGGCTCCTGCGGCCGTTGTTGGGTCAACTGCGGGAATGGGAAGTCACGTTTCTGCAGGCATCCGCAGTGGAAACCAGCCAAGCTGAACGGCTTCGACGTTGTGGTTTTCAGCGAATCGCGGAATTGTCGATTCTGTTCCTGGAGCCCGATGACTTCGCGGAGGTGATCGTTGCGGCCCGAAAGGGGCAGGAGTTCGGCAGCAAACGGCAACTCGGCGCCACTTGGGGCTGGGTTCCGATAGCCGAGTTGGGCGCAGGCGGCAACGGGCGTTTGGCGTCCACCCTTTCCGCCACCTTTCGGCAAACGCTCGATTGCCCGCGGCTCGGCCGACTGCGAACGGCGGATGAGATCGTCCGTGGTTACATCGAATCGCCGACGCTTGACCGGGAATGGTCGCGGCTATTGCAACTGAATGGCCAGGACATCGGTTGCCTGCTGCTATCACGCCACGTCGGCGACGAGCCGAGGGAGGACATCGAGGCAAGGCGAGGTGAGGGTACCGGTCCGTTGATGGAATTGAGTTACCTCGGGATCACCCCGGCCTATCGCGGTCAGCGATGGGGATTCGAGCTGGTCGCGGAAGCGGTGCGGGTTGCCCGGTTGGCCGGGGCGACTGGCGTCGCGCTGGCCGTCGATCACGAAAATACCCCGGCGGTCGCAATTTATCGTTTCCTCGGCTTTCGAGAAAGCGAGCGGGAAGGCGTTTGGGGGCGTCGCGTGTCCGGCTGAGTCGCAATTCCCAAGTCTTTTGCCGCGTTTATTGGCGACTGGGTGACGGTCGTCAGAGCGGCGATCCAATCGGACAACAGATTTTCCACGCCGTCCCCGGGTCGTCGATGCGCGGTTAATTTTGAAGGGCTGATGAAGAAAAAGCAGGGCCAAAAGCCTGTTGGGGGCAAGCCGACCGGGGGCCGCAGGCGGCGGTTGCCAAGCCGATTTGACATCAATGCTAGCTAACCTAGAATCTCGCTCTCACGTGCCAGACGGGGAACGCAACGGGGAGGCTTTGGTGCCGCCCAGCGGAGCTTGGTCGGCGACGGTGGGGAGGTCATCTGAGTGTGACCGCCACCGTTGGTTGAGTCACCATTCTCGGCGCACGCATCCCCAGCCCCGTCATCGTTCGTTGCCGCGTCAATTTCCAAGAGGGAGGTTTCGGCTACCGGTATGCCCACGCTGCATCAGGAATCCGAGAACAGGGAGGTTCTGGGAAAAATCAAGGAGGCAATCGAACAACGCATCGGGAGCGATCGCTTCCAGCTCTGGTTTGGTGATCGTGTCCGGTTCGATTTTGAACGGGATACGCTGTGGCTGCGGATCGACGGCGAGTTCGCGTTGGAGCGACTGAAAGGGCACTACCAACGTCAAGTCGAAGCGGCTGCGGCGGACGTGGTCGGCGGTTTGATACCGGTCCGAATGTCGCTGTTGGAGACCGGCCAGGCTGTGGTATCATCAAGCGGCGAAACTGCGGAAGCGGAACAACCTGCTGCCTTACTTGAGGTGGTAGCCGAAACCGGGCGCCCGGCGTCACGGCATGGAAACGGGTTGGGAATCCAACGCGGCAGCCAGCGGGTAAGAGAACGTGGGGCAGAGCTGGGTCGCCACGTTCGTCCTGCTGATCAAATGGCGCAACGAAGTACTGATGTCAAACCGACTCGCTCGATTCGGGTTACCGAGGAACCGCCCTCCGCAGGGGCTGGCTCGGGTCGTCGTGGACGCAGCCCGCGGGTCGAGAGCGAAGCAGGTGCAAGTACCTTGGCCTTTCCCGCGATTCGGGCTGCCGAATCCGGAACCGCGAGCGGCGGCATGGGAAACTCACCGGGAGCGGACCAACCGGTCGCTCCTGGCAGTCGGAGGGTCACGCCGATGACCTTCGGAACTTACCTGCGGGCATCCAGCAACACATTGGCCGTGACCGCTGCCGAGATGTTGGCGACCGACCCGGCCGGATCGGCACCGCTCTGTTTTTGGGGCGCAACGGGCACGGGCAAAACGCATCTGCTCAGCGCCATCCGACACGAACTTCGGGCAAGGCATGGCCTGGCGCGGGTGATCCTGTTGTCAGCGGAGCATTTCACGAACGATTTCCTGTCTTGCGTCCGGGGAACCGGTTTGCCGGCGTTTCGCAAGCGTTATCGCGACGCGGACGCGTTGCTGCTGGACAACGTGCAATTCGTGGGAGGCAAGAACGCGACACTGAGGGAATTGCTCTACACGATCGACGCGGTCACCTCGCGAGGCCGCCCGCTAGTGCTCGCCGCCGATCGTCAACCGCTGGAAATCGATGGTTTGGGCGGTGATCTGGCGGGTCGCATGTCGAGCGGCTTGGTGCTGGGGATCAACCCGATGGAACGAGAACTCAGGCGGGATCTGTTCCGCCACCACGCCCGCCAGAGTTTTCTGCCTTGGGACGACTCGACGATCGAATGGCTGTCGGAGCGAACGATCGGGGACGGCCGGGTCATTCAGGGCATTTCCCAACTCGTGTCGATGTTGCAGCGAATGTACCGCCGGATGCCGACGTTTCAGGAGATCTCGAGCCATGCGGGCGAGATGCTCCAGCGAGGCCCCAAGGTAGTCGCCTTGGCCGATGTGGAACGGGCGATCTGCAAGACGTTCGGCATTTCGACCCAAGAGTTGCGGAGCGAAGCTAAGTCTCGGAACGTCAGCCATCCGCGAATCTTGGCGATGTACCTGTCGCGAGAACACACCACGGCGGCTTTTTCGGAAATCGGCAGGTATTACGGCGATCGCAATCACAGCACGGTGATCGCCGCCCACCGCCGGGTCGAACAGTGGCTGGAGGGCGACCAGACGCTGGGGGGACGAGGCCCGAAGAATCTGAAGGTCCAAGAAGCGATCTCCGCCGTCGAAAACCTGCTGCGGATCGGTTGAGCCGCCGAACGGCTCAGCCGTAACGCTGAGCCAGGCTGGCGATCACCTCGGCGACGGCCGCTCGGAACGAATCGGGGGCGACCACTTCGGCATCGCTCCCCAGCGACAGCACTTTGGGGATCAGCTCCCGCGGGTGCGAGGCCGGGACGGTCAACACGCTCCCTCCCGCTGGAATCGGTTCGATCGTCTGATCCGGGTGCCAGGGATCTTCCCGGACCCAAGCGGTCGCCGATTCGCCCAGGCGGATCGTCACCGGCACCGGCGTATCGCTCGAAAAAATCCCGATCGAGCGGCTGAGGTGTTCTGACAGGTCGATGTTGGGATCGGGCCGGAACCACCGATCGAGCGCCGTAGCGTGGCGAAACCGATCGAGTTTCCAGTGTCGCAACCGTTTGTCCGGGTCCTCGATTTCGACCGCCGCCGCCACGACGTAGATGCTGTTTTGGTAGACAGCCAGACCGTAGGGTTCGATCTCACGTGAGCTCGCCGGCTTCCCCGTCGCCGCGTATTCGATCTCGACGACCCGGTGTTCGGCGATCGCCCGATTGAGCGTCCGCAGCATCCCTTCGTGCTTTTCGTAGGTTTTACCGAGCGCCCCGAACACGTGCAGCGTCTTGCGGTACTTCTGGTAGTGCTCCCAAACGCCCTCCGGGACGGCATCCCGCAATTTGCTCCAGAACGACTCGATCCCCTGCCAGTACTGCGTCCCGAGCAGCGGAAATAGCAGTTCCCTGGCGATCGACAACGAGATCAGCTCGGTCGAGGAGACACTGATTTTGTGCAACCCCTTTTCGACGCGACCGAGCAGATAAACCTTGCCTCGTTCGCGCGATTCGCTGCGGATATCGAGGCCGGCGGCGGTCAAGGCCTCGACGTCCCGCCGGACCGTCCGTTCATGGAGATTCGTCAGCCCCAATTCACGGACCAGATCCTCGCGGAGTTCGTCGAGCGTTCGCCCGAAGCGAGCCGCCTCCAGCAATTGCATGATCTTGTGCTGGCGGATCAGTTGCTCGTTGCGTGCCAAGGGGAACCTCCTGTTGAGCGGCGAGCCGGGATCGTTCACGGGCCCGTCCAGCCCAGGTTCGGCGATCCTGGGCGAGCGATCAAGTGGCAAGAACGGCCAGGTCACTGGGTTGCGACCGGCGTGCTACCGCTCGTTGCAATTCGCTTGCTAGAACGATCAGAGTTGGCAGCCGCCACCGCAACAACGGGGCATCCCGCACGCTTCGCCCCCCGAATCGGCCCGGGAAACCGGCAAACCGCCGCCTCGAACCGCCGGACTGGCGGGCAGGCTCCATTCCTTCTGCAAGTGATCGCTGCCGCAATCCGGGCACTGCGGATGCTCGCTGCTGGTGCGGACCAGCACCTCGACGGTTCGTTCGCATTGATCACAAAGGTATTCGTAAATGGGCATTCTCAGCCGACTCCTAGAGGACAAACCGGAACCAAAGATCCACCGCTCCAAGACACCTGGGCAACACCTGGGCCCGAGATGCTTTCACGAGCACCGCAGGCTGGGTATCCTGGAGAAACTCCGCTGGGGCAAACGTTCGATCGCGACCGCGTCGGATCGCTTGCCACTCGTCACGCCATTTTAACCCTTCCCCCGCCAAACAGAAGTCTGACATGCGCACAAGCTTTTCCACCTACCGACCGCGTTCCCTGTGGTTGCCCGTTTGCCTCGCCCTGGTCGGCTTGACCGCAGACCTCCATCCAGCGGCTGCCCAAGAATCGGCTCAAGCTGGCCTGAAATGGGTCGAAACGCCGGAATCGTTGGTGCTGTACGAAACCGATACCCCCGGCCTCGGCGACAATTTCGTCTTTCAGTACCTGTTTCGCAGCGGCAAAAAGCCGATCATCTACCCGTTGATCGGCCCCAGCGGCCAAACGATCTCGCGGCACTACCCGATGAAGCCCGCTGGAGAAGGGGAAACGACCGATCACATCCACCAGCGGTCGATGTGGTGGACTCACGGCGAAGTGAACGACGTCGACTTTTGGGCGGAAGGGGCCGGCAGCGGTGAGATCCGACACCAAGCTGTCACGGAAACCAAGGTCGAGAAGGGTGTCGGCAGCTTTTCGGCGACCGCCGAATGGGTCACGCCCGCCGGCGAAGTGTTGTTGAAGGAACGCAAGACGATCTCGGTTCGGTCAGCCGAAGCGGGTCGGATGATCGATTTTGAGATCGAGTTGACCGCCGTGGCGGATGAAGTCCACTTCGGCGACACCAAAGAGGGTTCCTTCGGGATTCGGGTCGCCGACTCGATGATGGTCGACCGCAAGTTGGGCGGTAAAATCCTCAACGACTCGGGCCAAACCGACAAAGATGCCTGGGGCGTGCGTGCTCGGTGGGTCGATTACTCCGGACCGGTGAACGGTGAGACGGTCGGGGTCACGATTTTGGAGCACCCCACCAGCTTCGGGCACCCCTGCCGCTGGCACGTCCGTTCTTACGGGCTGTTTGCGGCGAACCCGTTCGGCGAATTTCACTTCGTCGGCGGCGACAAGACGGACGGGTTCCGGTTGCCCAAGGGGGAATCGATCACGATGAAATACCGCGTGGTCCTGCACGACGGCTACGGCGACAAGGACGCCATCGAAGGTTTGTGGAAGGCGTTCAGCGGGAAGCAATCCTAGAGATCGTCACGCTTTTGGAACCGCGGCGCCGCCTCTGCCTGAGGCGGTGCCGCGGTTGCTTCAGGTTCCCCGCCGGTTGCCGTACCAGCGGATTTGCAACCGATCGCAGAAGTGAAACCCGTGGCGGTCGCAGAGGGGGCGCAACCAGCTTGCCCGCTCATCCAGCGTCGTCTCGTCGGTCCCTTGCGGCATGATCCAGACCGAATCCTCGACGACATTTCCGATCTCTCGGACCGCCTCGACAGCCGAATCGAAGTCGTCCGGCTGGTCGACGACGAACTTCAACTGGTAGTCGACCGCTTGGGCGATCAGTTGGTGGATCACGTCGGGCCGCCATCGCGCGGCCTCGTGCCGCCGCTGCCACGCCGAAGATTGGGATCGGCCGGGCGTCGGCGGTACGGCGGGACTTGGGCGATTGGCAGGAACCCTGCTCGTGGCTTCCGAAGTCTCTGATTGTTGTACCGCATCGGTTGCCGAAAGTGGTCCGCTGCCGGCCAACTTGGGGCTGATCGACATCAGGTCGGCGGTCAATTCTCGCGTCACGGTGCCGGCCGTTTCGATCGTCACGTGCAGCGTTTGTTGGCGCAAGCGGTTCACCAATTCGACGACCAAGGCGGGCAACAGCGGTTCACCGCCGGTCAGCACGACATGTCGGCAACCCGAATCAATCGCGTCGCGGATCAGTTGATCGATCGTCCGCTTGTGTCCCTCGGGATTCCAGGAGGCATACGGTGTGTCGCAGAACCAGCACCGCAGGTTGCAACCGCTGGTGCGGATGAAAAAGCTGTTTGTCCCCGTCAATCGGCCTTCGCCTTGACGGCTGACGAAGGTCTCGGCGATGCGCAAGGTTGGCGACACCTTGGGTGATTCGGCGTCAGGGCGCATAATCTGCGGCAGCGAGACTTGTCCCGCCGTCGCGTCAGTCGCCGATCCGGCCTCTGGCATGGCCTGCCGGTCAACAGCAGCGGTGGCCCTTGAGCCCTGCTCTAACATGGTTCGCATTGATTTTCCCGTTCGCTTCCCGCTTCGAACTCAGGTAGACCCGTCGTGAGTGACTCGTTTCGCGACCAGTTGGAGGTTTTCGAGAACCCCAACCCGCAGCGTAATTTTTCGATCGAACATCACTGTCCCGAGTTCACTTCGGTCTGCCCTAAGACCGGGCAACCCGATTTCGGGACGATCCAGCTCACGTACATCCCGGATCAGATGTGCGTGGAATTGAAGAGCCTCAAGATGTACCTCCAAAGCTACCGCAATGAAGGGATCTTTTACGAGGCCGTGACGAATCGGATCATGGACGACTTTCTGGCGGTCGTCAAACCGAGGCAGGCGACCGTGAAAAGTTCCTGGACCCCCCGCGGGGGGCTGAACAGCCACATCACCGTCACCTACCCGAATCCCGAGTGAGCCGCTCGCGGCTCGCCGATACCCACGATTTCCCCGCCTTTTTCCCTCAACCTGGAACGATCGACATGAAGAGCAAACCGCAGGTTCTGATCAGCGGATTTTCCGACGAAGCCGCCAACGAAAAACTTGCCGTCCAGCAGTACGTCGCCTTCGCGGCGCTCGGCCTGCGGTACCACTCGCTGCGGTTCGTCGACGTCGGCAACGGGATCAAGAACGTGATGCTGCTGGAGGACTCGGAAATCGAGCAACTGAAGCAGATGCAAGCCGAGTACGGGCTGAAGGTCAGCAGCATCGGCTCGCCGATCGGCAAGGTCAAACTGATGGACGTCGACGACGGGACGCACAACCGTTACGTGCCGTTTGCGAAGTACCTCAGCGAAGACGTGGAGCGGGCCTGCCAATTGGCCTTGGCGTTCGACTGCAAGCTGTTGCGAGGGTTCGCCTTTTATCACCCCAAGGGGACCGCTCCGGAGGATCACCTCGAACAGGTCAGCGACCAGTTGGGCCAAGTAGCCGAAGCCTGTGACCGCCACGGTTTGACTTTCGGCCTCGAAGTCGAAGCGAACCTGGTCGGCCAGAACGGCGACCTGTTGGCCGAGATCCATCGGCGGGTCAACCACCCGGCAATGCTGACGATTTTCGATGCGGCCAACATTGTCACGCAAGGTTTCTCAGCAGACGAGGTCTATGCTCAGTACTTGGCGATGAAGCCGAGTTTGGGGTGGATGCACATCAAAGATTACCACGACCCCTCGCCCCGCGGCCGGATCGATCACGTCGACGAGGCGTCGCTCAGCAATTTCGTGCCGGCGGACATCGGCGACAGCGGCCACGAAGCGATCCTGCGTGATTTCGCGGCTTACATCCCTGAGGTCGAAGCTCGGATGGCTGCCCGCGGCGTCGAAGGGGTGTTCCTCGATTTGGAACCGCACGTCAAAGGTGGCGGGCAGTTCGGAGGATTCAGCGGTCCGGACGGGTTCGGGATCGCGACGCGAGGCCTCTGCAAGGTGCTCGATTACGTCGGCATCGGCTACGACCTGCGCGGTTACGACGACATCGCCAAGTGAGTTTGTCGTGCTGATCGTCAGGTCGGCCCGATCTCCGCGGTGCGTCCGGCGCTCCGCGTGCGGTCGGGCATCGCGCGGATTAAACTGGCGATTGGCCCGTGTAATCAGCCGCCGTTGGTCACGCGTTGTCCCTCCGCCTTCGCCCCGCTTTTCGGTCAGGCCCCATGGCACTTTTTCCCCGATTTTCAACCCGCCAGTTCGGAGCCTTGTCGTCCCTGCTGGCGATGGGCCTGACGGTCGTCGCCTGCGTGCTAGCGACGCTGATCCCCGCCGGAGCGGCGACTGGGCAAACGGTGCGGGAGAGCGACTATTATCGCATCACCCGCTTCGCGACACCTCCTGCCGAAGTGTTGGAAGCTTGCGGCTTCCAGACGATGCCTGATGGGAAGGTCGCGGTTTGCACCCGCCGCGGTGACATCTGGATGATTTCCGATCCGGCCGCGGAGGAGCCTCAAGCGTCCGCGTTCGAGCTGTTTGCCCGCGGGCTTCATGAGCCGCTGAGCCTCGCCTACCGTGACGGTTGGTTGTACGTGACTCACCGCCCGGAAGTCAGCCGCTTGCGGGACACCAACGGCGACGGGCGGGCCGACGAGTTCGAGACGGTCGCGGCGGACTGGGGCATCAGCGGCGATTATCACGAATACGCGTTCGCGTCGAAGTTCGACGCGGAAGACAACCTGTGGCTGGTCCTCTGCTTGACCGGCTCCTTCGGCAGCGACGTTCCCTATCGGGGCTGGTCGGTTCGTGTCGGCGCTGACGGCAAGTTCATCCCGACGGCCAGCGGGATTCGCTCACCGGGCGGTGTCGGCAGCAACTTGGCCGGTGACATTTTCTATACGGACAATCAAGGCCCGTGGAACGGCACCTGCGGGTTGAAGCATCTGATCCCCGGCTCCTTTCAAGGGCATCCCGGTGGGTTTCGTTGGTACGAATTGGCCGAACCGGTGCTGGGGAAGCAGCCCGAGCAACCGAAATCGGGAAGTCGGATCATGACCGAAGCGGCCCGAATCCCGGAACTGGAGCCGACCGCGGTGCTGTTTCCCTACACCAAGATGGGCCAATCGGCATCCGGAATCGCCTGCGACACCAGCGAGGGTAAGTTCGGTCCGTTCGCCGGCCAATTGTTCGTCGGCGATCAGACTCACAGCACGCTGATGCGGGTTTTTCTGGAGCAGGTCGACGGGCATTACCAGGGTGCCTGCTTCCCGTTCTTGAGCGGGTTCTCGTCCGGGAACGTCGGGGTCGAAATGACGCCTTGGGGCGCGGTTTTTGTCGGTGGCACCAGTCGCGGTTGGGGTTCGCGGGGCGGCCAAGATTTTGCCATCGAACGGGTCGACTGGACCGGCAAGGTGCCGCTGGAAATCAAAGAGATGCGGGCCAAACACGACGGGTTCGAATTGCGATTCACGCAACCGCTCGATCCGAAGTTGGCCGGCGAGGTCTCGCGGTACACGATGCAGACTTACACCTACATCTATCAGTCCGATTACGGCAGCCCGGAAGTCGATCACACGCAGCCAACGATCCGCTCAGCGACCGTCAGTGAAGACGGTCTGCTGGTCCGATTGATCGTCGACGGCTTGCAGATCGGCCATGTCCACGAGTTGAAGGTCGACGGTTTGTTGGGGGCGGATGGGACACCGGTGTTGCACCCCACCGCTTACTACACCCTGAACCACCTGCCAGCCCAGTGAGCGTCGAGGCAATTCTCCCCAAAGTCATCGAGTGGGAGCGGGAAACGGGCCGCGTGATCGTGCTCGATCAAACCCGACTGCCGAGCGAAGTCACGTTCATCGCCTGCGATCAGGTCGCGCAAGTCTGGGATGCGATCCGCCGTTTGTGCGTCCGCGGTGCCCCGGCGATCGGCGTCGCCGCGGCGTACGGGGTCTGCTTGGCGGCCGGCCGCGCGGCTCGCGGCGAGTGGCGCGCGGACAGCCTGGCGGCGATCGAGCATTTGGCGACCAGCCGCCCGACCGCGGTCAACCTGTTTTGGGCGCTCGACCGGATGCGTGCCCAGGTCGAATCGACCGCGGCCGACGAGGATGGCCTGTTGTTCGGTCGACTGCTGGACGAAGCGTTGCGGATTCATGAAGAGGATCGGCAACTTTGCGCCGCGATCGGTCGCTTCGGCGCGGGGCTGCTGGAACGGACACTCGCCACGATCGACGCGACCTCTGGTCCGACCGAACCGATCGGGATCTTGACCCATTGCAACGCCGGGGCGTTGGCAACGGGCGGCATCGGCACGGCGCTCGCGCCGGTCTACGAATGGTTCTCCCGCGGAAAAACGGTCCACGTCTTCGCGGATGAAACTCGGCCGTTGCTGCAAGGCGCCCGGCTGACCGCTTGGGAACTTCGCCAAGTCGGCATCCCGGTCACGGTGCTGGCCGACTCGGCCGCCGGATCGTTGTTGGCTTCGGGGAGGATTTCCGCGGTGTTGGTTGGCGCCGACCGGATCGCGGCGTCCGGCGATGTGGCGAACAAGGTGGGGACCTACCCGCTCGCGGTCCTCGCCCGGCAACATGGCGTCCCGTTATTCGTCTCCGCCCCCCATTCGACCTTTGACCTGACGCTCCGCGACGGGGCGGCGATCCCGATCGAACACCGCTCCGGCGACGAGTTGTCAGCCGGTTTCGCCCGCTCGCCTCTGCCCGCCGGTTGCGAGTTTTGGAACCCGGCGTTCGACGTCACCCCGGCCCGTTGGATTTCCGCGATCATCACCGACACCGGCGTGATCGAATCGCCCGACACCGAGCGGGTGCGTCGGTGGCACGACGCGGCGATCGCGGGCCGATGAACATCGCGGGGGGCGTCCCTGCCGCCGACTAGCCGATTACAATCGCGAAGACCTCCCGTCACCCAACAGACGCGAGGCGATGACCCTCCTCCTTTGCCCACCTCCCTCCGCGTTGACACCTTGTTCCATGATGATCGACCGCAGAAGCATGATTGCCGCGACCGGCGCCGGCATAGCCATCGGAGGCTTGGCCGCCGGCGGGCTGGTCCGAGCCCAAGCCCCTCAACCGCAAGGCGAAACCGACATGGCTGAATCCCCCCGACCGATCCGATTTGCCCTCAACACCAGCACCGTGCGGGGGCAGAACTTGACTGTGCCTGAGCAGATCCGGTTGGCTGCGGAAGCGGGTTACGACGCGATCGAGCCTTGGATCCGAGACCTGATGCAATATGTGGAGGGTGGCGGATCGCCCGGCGATTTGCGGAAGCAACTCGACGACGCGGGGCTGACGGTCGAGAGCGCCATCGGGTTCGCCCGCTGGATCGTCGACGACCCGGCCGAACGGGCCGCCGGGTTGGAGGAAGCCCGCCGCGACATTGACCTGCTGCTGAAAATTGGAGGCAAGCGATTGGCGGCGCCGCCGGTCGGCGCGCATACGGCGCCGGGGCCGGCGCTGGACGTGGTCGCGGAGCGCTACCGGGCTCTGTTGGACCTCGGCCAAGAAATGGGCGTGACGCCGCAATTGGAATTGTGGGGATTTTCGAAGACGCTGAGCCGGTTGGGAGAGCTCGCGTACGTCGCGACAGCAGCCGAGCACCCGTTGGCTTGCGTCCTGCCCGACTTCTATCACATCTACAAAGGGGGCAGTCGTTTCGAGGGCCTGGGGATGATCGAGGCGACGCGGATGCACGTCTTCCACATCAACGACTATCCGGCCCAACCCCCGCGGGAGACGATTCAGGACGCCGACCGTGTCTTTCCCGGAGACGGCGTTTGCCCGCTGCCGGAAACGATCGCGATGCTGATCCGCGGCGGATTCGCCGGCGTCTTCTCGTTGGAACTGTTCAACCCCGGCTATTGGAAACGGGATGCGGCCGAAGTGGTCGCCGAGGGCTTGGCCAAGTCGAAGGCCGTTGTCGCCAAGGCCCAGGCACTCGTCGCGGCGGGAGCCTGACAGCCGAGCGGATGCGTTGTTGGGTAGCGACAGGTGAGGCCGACAGCGAATGTTCGAGCTGCTTCGCGATCAGGTCGTGTATTCGGAATTGAACCGAACGTACTCGACGGTGATGTCGCTGGCCCAGCGGGTTGCCGATCCGGGGCCGTCGCCGACGACCAGATCGATCACAACCGTGGGTGATTCCCGAATCCGCCTGCTCGCCTCGGCGGCGTCGAAGGCCAGCGGCGTGCCGTCACGGTACAAGGGGATGCCGAGCAGATCGAGCGACGTGCGGTCAGGGTCGATCGGCCTGCCGGCGTAGCCTGCGGCCGAAACGATCCGTCCCCAATTCGGATCACCACCGGTGATCGCGGTCTTCACCAGCGGGCTTTCGCCGACGACTTGGGCGATCCGGTTGGCGTCGTCTTCCGATGCCGCGCCGCGAACACGGATTTCCATCACGTGGGTCGCCCCTTCGCCATCCGCGACCAACTGCTTGGCCAACTCGATGCAGGATTCACGCAAAAAGTCGCGAAAGCGATCGAGTGATTCGCCACTCAGCGGCGTTCCCGAACCGCTCGACAGCAGCACCAAGGTGTCATTCGTGCTGGTATGCCCATCGACGCTGACCCGATTGAAACTGTGGTCGGCCACGTGCCGCAGCAGCTCATCCAGGTCGGATTGTGCCAACGGCGCGTCGGTGGTCACCAGCGCCAACATCGTCGCCATGTTCGGCGCGATCATCCCGGCTCCCTTGGCCATCGCGGCGACGCGGTAGACTTGGCCATCGAGGTTCAGTTCGTCGGTGACCGACTTGCGAAAGGCGTCGGTCGTCATGATCGCCGTCGAGCAGGCGACAAAAGCGGCCGGCGAATCGGCCAATTGGTCGTAGGCGTCGTCGATTCCGGCTCGCACCCGATCCATCGGCAACCGACGGCCGATCACGCCGGTACTCATGACGAGCACCTGCTCCGGCGAACACCCGATCCGCTGGGCGACCCGTTCCGTCATCTCTTCGGCGTCTCGCATCCCGACGTCGCCTGTGCAGGCGTTCGCGTTTCCGCTGTTGATGACAACGGCTCGGAGCGATGAGGAGGGCGTGCGGCCGCGACAGAGCACGACTGGGGCGGCGACGATCTGGTTGGTGGTGTAGACGCCGGCACCGACCAGCGGACCGTCGCCGACGACCAGCGCCATGTCCGGCTTACCGCTCGCCTTGATTCCACAACCGGTTCCGGCGAAACGAAATCCGCTCGGTAGGGCCGCGGTGGCGGATGGTCGAGGAGGGGTTGGTGTGGGGGAGCTCATCGGGCCTTCACTAGCCGGTGGATGGGAGTCTGCTTCGGAAGTGCGTTCCGGTCGGCCGAAAAAGTGAACCGACCCGGGCCGGCGGGAAATCGCCCCGCGCGGAGCGATTTTGTACAAGCTAGGCTGGCGAGAGCGGAAGTCCCCGACCGGATCATTGGACGGGTGCCGCCATGCGTCGGGCATCGGCGAACCGACTGTATTCCCCGAACGGGATACGGCGATCACTCGCCAGACGGTGATTCGCTCGCCGCGTCGTCCGCCACCGCGGGGACGGCTGACCAGGTCCGCAGAACCGACGCCGAACCCGCGGCCTCGGGATCGTCGGCAGCCTCCAGCAGCACCTCGATGACCTCGCCGTGCTGGTTGCCGACGAACAACGCAGGACGGCCAGGAGCCGACGCGAGTGAGGTCGACCAATCGCCGGGCAGTTCCACACGGCCGACGGTCTTGCCGTCGCCGGCGTGATGGATTCGGAGTTGGTTATCGGCGGCGACCGACACGAGACGATCGTTGTCGATCAACCCAAGGCCGGCGATCTCCTCGCCCGAACCGCCGATCTCATGAACCTGCTTCGCATCGGCGACGTTCCAAATCCGAATTTTGCGATCAATGCCGCTGCTAGCAACGCGTTTGCCGCCGTCGACGAACAGGGCCGATGTGACACTTTGGTTGTGGCCGCTGAACGTTAACTTCAAACGGCCCGACTCGGCATCGAACAGTTTGGCGGTCTTGTCGCGGCTGGCGGAAACGATCATCCGGCCATCCGGAGACCAAGCGATCGAATGCACCCAGTCGGCATGGTCCTCGATCAAAGTCGGAGGTTCGGCGGGATCCTCGACCGAAAAAATCGTGATCGAACCGTCAGCACCGCAGGCGGCCAGGCGGGTCGCGTCCGGAGAAAAGGCGACGTCGAACAGGACGTCCTCGCTGACCATGCGATCGGCGAGCAAGCTGCCGTCGTGCGTGTCGAAAAGCTTCAGCTCACCCAACCGGCCCGGCGTGCCGGCGGCGACGGCCAAGCGACGGCCGTCGGGATGAAAGGCCAAGCCGTAAACGCGTTGGGCGACGTTGGTGATCCGCATCGGACTTTCGCCGGGTGTGGCGGGCCAGACCAACACTTCGTGGTATCCCGAGGTGGCCACACGCCCCGCGACCGGATCGACGGCGATCGCGGTGACCGGTAGCGGTGCGCGATAGGTCGCGGGCGCGGGTGGTTGCTCGAGGCGAGGCATCAGTCGGATCAGCAGCGTGTCGGGGTCGGCTTCGCTGTCCAAGCGGGCCCCCGATTCGACCCATCGGCGAACCCGATCGATCTGCTCGGGGGTCAGCGGATCGGCCTCCAGCGGCATCGACCCGTCTTCGATCAGTTGCACCAACAAGGACGTGTCGGCATCGCCCGGGACGATGACGTCGCCCGACTCGCCGGGCGCCAAAGCGGCGTCGTAGGTGGCTAGGTTGTAGCGTCCCTGCGAGTTCCGAACGTTGTGACAGGCGACGCAATGGGCATGAAAAATCGGGGCGATCTCATCGGTGAAGGAGACCCATTGGTCCGCTTGGCTGAGCAGCGTCTGAATTTCTTTTTGAAGCTTACGCCTGTCCTGCGGAAAAACGACGGCTCGCGATTCCAGTTGCTCGACCTCGTTTCCCAAGGCGACCGCCGCCCGTTCGGCTTGGGAGGCTTCGACGGTGAGCGGTTCGGTTTTGGGGGCGAGGGAAGTCAGGCGGGCTTCCATCTCCGCGATCGGCTCGAGTGCCGCCTTGGCGGTCGTCTCCGCCTCCTGGGCCGCCAACTCGGCCGCTGCCAGCATTTTTTGAGCCTCTTCCAAACGCTTCCGCGCCTCCTCGGCCATCGCCAAGGATTCGGCCCGTTTCGCCATCGCCTCCTCGGCAGCTTTACGCTGGGCTGCGATCTTGCTTTGGAGTTCCGCCTGTTCGGCGCGGATCTGATCGATCCGCCCGAGCAGACTTTGCCAAGCCCGATCGGCATCGGTCAAGCGGCCGCGGGCTTCGCGGATCTCGTCCCGCAATCGCCGCTCTTCGGCTTGCAGTTCGGCGACTTGCTGATCGAGTTCCCGAACCCGCTCAGGGACCGGGGATGCGGCGGACGCGGCCGTCGCCGAATCGGCCGGTCGCTCGCCAGCGACCGGGCCGGCAGCGACCGTGAAGAGCAAGCAACCGCAGGCCAGTCCCGCGAGCAGTTGGCAGGGACGGGGTCGATCGGCCATGGGTTGGTCAGTCCGAGAGCGGGGACGGGAAGCGATCAAACGAACGGGTCGTACTCGCCGGGGACGGGCACCGGGTACTTTCCGTCCTCACCCGGCGTGACGGGCGGTACCGAATCGAGGGTGTAGTGATCGATCCCGGGAGCCAAATCCTTGCCGCGGGCCAACAGGTCGTCCCATTTGAGAACCTTGCCCGAATAGCAGGCTTCTCGGCCGAGGATGGCAGCGAAGGTCGACTTCGCACCGAACTCGCCCTCGTTGTAGACCTCGCCTCGCATCATCGCTTCGATCAGGTCGTGCTGCTCCTGCTGGTGGCCATTGAGCCGTTGACCGGAAAACTTCCACGCGTTTTCGCCGAAGATTTGGCCGGAGGGATCGGCTGTCCCTTTGGTGCCGTGAGCGAACTCGCCGACGTGGTTCCAACCGCCCTTCAGGTGGCGGCCTTGGCTGAACATCTTCGTGCCGTCAGGGAAGGTGAACTCGCAGAAGGTGTGATCAAAGATTTGCGACTTGGTGGCGTCGCCGCCTTCGCGCATTTCCCGGCCACCCATCCCGTTGCATTCGACCGGATAGGCCCCTTTGACCCAGCAGCCGACGTCGATGTTGTGGATGTGCTGTTCACAGA
>RECD01000030.1 GCA_007694185.1 Planctomycetaceae bacterium | reverse complement strand
GGTGGGTGGCACGTTCCGGCCGGGTACGGTCCGGTAGGTGGATGGCACTTTCCGACCGGGTAGTGCAGGCCGGCCTCGGGTACGGTCCGGTGGGTGGGTGGCACTTTCCGGCCGGTGGTGGGTGGGTGGCACTTTCCGGCCGGTGGCACTTTCCGGCCGCACGTTCCGGTCGGTCCGGTCGGTGGGTGGCACTTTGCGGCACTTTGCGGCCTTTCGTGCGGCGCGGACACCGATCAACCTCGATCGAAGGCACGTCGGTGAGGCGTCACGGATCCGCTGGCTTGTCGCTCAGACGGCTTCCAATCGCTTTAATCCCTCCGGGATATTCGCTGACTGCTCCGGCCATTGAGCCCCCTTTTTCATTGACCTACCCGGCTTACAACACTCCGATCGCATGACGATTCCATTCGTTTCGGACACTCATTTTTCCGCATGATCCTTTACTGCTCTTCCGGTTATAATACGGACTACCCTCTCGTCCGAAATCGTCCCTGACTTCCGATTCGCCACGGAATCGCCTTTTATGAAACGACATCCCGCAACCTACCGCAGCGGCTTCACTTTGGTCGAACTGCTGGTGGTGATCTCGATCATCGGCGTCATGGTCGGGCTCTTGCTGCCCGCCGTCCAATCAGCTCGCGAATCGGCACGGCGGATGTCGTGCCAGAACAACCTCAAGCAGATCGCGTTGGCTACGCACCTGCATCATGATGCGATGGGCTACCTGCCACCGGCCCGTTACCAACCCGGGATGACGCCCCCGTCAGGCCAGGATTGCGGCGCTGACTCGCCGACCTGGTTGGTGAGGCTGATGCCCTACCTCGAACAAGCCGCGGCGGCGGACCAGTGGAACCTTCGCGCCGCTTGGCATTCGCACCCGCAAGAGGTCCGTGAGTTCCTGCCCGACCTGTTCCTTTGCCCCTCCCGGCGGGCCGGAACCAGGCCGATCGGCGAAAGCGGCGCGGCGGCGTCAGACGAACCGCGACGTTTGCCTTGCGGTTGCATCGTCGGCGGCGGTACGGGCGCTGCGGGGATTTCTGTGACCGGAGCCCTCGGCGATTACGCCGGCAATCATGGCGACCTGACTCCCGGCGCCGTCGGCGCCGCGTCGGATTACTACTTCGGCGGCAACGGCACCGGGACGATCATCAGCGTCCGTCCTCGCTGTCGATTGGACCTGCCTGTCGAGCCCAGCGATCGCATCAAGTTCGCGTCGGTCACTGACGGCCAATCGAACACGTTCCTGTTCGGCGAGAAACACGTTTCGCTTCAAATGCTCGGCCAGTTCCCGGACGACTCACCGGTCTACGACGGCGAACACCTCCCGGCCTCCGCCCGCTTGGCGGGTCCTGGCCTGCGGCTCGCACTGGGACCCCGCGACCTGATGGCCGACATGCTGTCGTTCGGCAGTTGGCACCCCGGCGTCTGCCACTTCGCGCACGTCGACGGCAGCGTCCGCGGCTACTCGCCGAGCACCGACACACGGCTGCTGGGCGATCTCGCCAACCGCTCCGACGCCCGCGTCGTGGAATTGCAATCGTGGTGAACTCGGCCACGAGATCACCATCACGGCTTTGGCTGCCGATCGCCTGCCTGTTGTTTCTCGTCGGCTGCGGCGGACCGATTCGCGTACCCATCGAAGGGAACGTGCGGTTCTCCGACGGCGAACCGGTGCGGACGGGCAAGATCGAGCTTCGTGGACGCGAGCCAGGTGTTCGCGCCGCCGCGGTGCTCGATGACGAAGGCCGGTTTGCGCTGCGTACCGACGACGGCGCCCTCGGCCTCCCCCCAGGTGACTACGACGTCGCGATCGTTCAGATCGTGTTGGTCGAACACCGGTCGCTCGAAGAACATGGCCACGGCCGACCGCTGTCGCGCAAATACGCCGATTACTTCACTAGCGGCCTGACCGCATCTGTCCCCGAGTCCGGTATCCGCGACCTGGTGATCACGGTCGAACCCTGACGACAATCACACGCTGTAGCCACGCCCGCCGCTTCTCCATCCCCATTCGGCGTCCTTCCCATGAAAGCTCCCGCTCTCCTCGGCTTCCTGCTCGCCTGCTTAACAGGAATCGTCTCACCAGCCGCCGAACCCGCTTCGCCGATCGACATCGGTTCGCGACGCGAACTTTTCGTCGACGCGACGCTGATCGATTCGCTCCAAGACGCCCGTCGCCAACTCCATCACCCCATCGCCCGCGAACTGGCGATTCACCACGACGCGCCGTGGGAAGGAGCCGGCTGCAATTACCATTCGATCATCCGCGATGGCGACCTGTACCGGCTCTACTACCGCGGGACAAAATTGGCCGTCGAAGAAGGTCGTTTGAAACTCGGCCGCGAAGTCTACTGCTACGCCGAAAGCCGCGACGGGACCACCTTCACCAAACCCGAATTGGGGCTACACGAATTCGAAGGCTCGACCGCCAACAACATCATCTGGACCGGCGTCGGCACGCACAACTTCGCACCGTTCCTCGACACCCGTCCCGATTGTCCCCCCGAGTCGCGCTTCAAAGCCCTGGCCGGCCAAGCTCACGAAGGCGGCCTCTTTGCATTTCAATCGCCCGACGGCATCCGCTGGTCGCTGATCCGCCCCGAACCGGTCGTCACCGAAGGGGCGTTCGATTCGCAAAACCTCGCCTTCTGGGACGCGGCCGCCGGCAAGTACCGAGCCTACTTTCGCACCTTCACCGCCGGGGTGACGACGGGCAAAGTTTGGAAACCGGAAGGCTTCCGAGCCATCCGCACGGCATCGTCGGACAACTTCCTCGATTGGCAAGACGAAGCCGACTTGACCTACACCGATTCGCCGACAGAACACCTCTACACGAACCAAATCGGTCCCTACTTTCGCGCCCCACACCTGCTCCTCGGCTTTCCCGCCCGCTACGTCGAACGCGGCTGGTCCGATTCCATGCGAGCACTTCCCGACCCGCAGCGGCGCGAACAACGCGCCGCAGCTCACCTGCGGTACGGCACGGCGTTGACCGAGGGTTTGCTGATGGCCAGCCGCGATGGCGTCCACTTCGAACGCTGGAACGAAGCCTTCCTGCGACCCGGCCCCCAGCGTCCAGACACCTGGTTGTATGGTCACCAATTCATCGCCTGGCACGCTGTGCCGACAGCATCCTCACTCCCCGGCGCCGATGACGAGATCTCGCTCTACGCCACCGAAGGGTCCTGGCACGACGACTTCAACGGCTTGCGTCGCTACACCCTTCGCCTCGACGGTTTCGTCTCCGTCACCGCGCCGCTCACCGGCGGAGAACTGATCACCAAACCGCTGATTTTTAAAGGCGATACGCTGAGTCTGAACTTCGCCAGCTCCGCCGCGGGCGATCTGCGAGTCGAATTGCAAACCGTCGACGGCACGCCGATTCCCGGGTTCACGCTCGACGACTGCCCGCCGATCTTCGGCGACTCGGTCGACCGCCAAGTCGTCTGGGCCGCCGCTCCAGCCACCTCCGACGCGGCAACCACCGTTACACGATCGCTCGCGGGTTTAGCCAATCAACCGATCCGCATACGTTTTCACCTCCGGGACGCAGACCTCTATTCCTTCCAATTTGCGACCGAGAATCGTTGAACAACCCCACCGGGGTCACGCGGCAAAGCACTATGCGCAGGAGCGCACCCCAGGGCTACGCGGAGAGACGACCCGCTAGCCTGCGATCTAAACGCCCGCCTCGCCCAAAGGGCAAACGGCCCGGCCAATTGCAACCCAGGAGGGATCGCAACCCAAAAAATGCAGCGCGCAAATTCATTCGGCGTAAGCATTCGCAATCACCCACGACTGCCGCGCCGGCGCCGTCTCTTCACTTCATCCGACCAACGACCAACGACAAACGACAAACGACAAACGACCGGGCTGAATCGGGCGTACTTGAATCGGATAAAACCGACTCATCAACGCCTGTGACTGACACGACATCGCCCGTCTCGCCCGTTGCCGTTTCCGCGGACAAATCGTCGGTCGCCGGCACCGGTCAAGACTGCAAGGTATCCAGCGGACTGACGACCGTGATGTCCTTACGCGTCAAGACATGGGTGTAAATCATCGTCGTCGCGATGTCGCTATCTCCCAACAGTTCCTGAATGGTACGGATGTCCGTCCCGCACGCCAACAAATGAGTCGCGAAGCTGTGCCGGAAAGTGTGCGCGGTCACGTGCGTCATGACGCCGGCCGCTCGAACCGCCCGTCTCAAGTGCTCGGCAAACGTGCTCCAGTGCAGGTGATGGCGATGCCACCGACCACT
>RECD01000054.1 GCA_007694185.1 Planctomycetaceae bacterium | reverse complement strand
CACCCCGGTGGCGTCAACGCCGTGTTGATGGACGGCAGTGTCCGCTTCATCAGCGAGTCGATCGACACCGGCAACACCTCGTTGCCCCCGCCGGGTGCCGTCAACACCGGCATGAGCCCCTACGGCGTGTGGGGTGCGTTGGGATCGATTCAAGGTGGTGAACCGGCCCGTCAGCTCGACTGATTTGGCCGCCAAATCGCTACAATCGGCATTCGATAACGCCCCGGCGAACCTTTCGCTGGGGCGTTTTTCGTGATCCGCCATGCCATTGATCCGCGACCCCCCCGCCCTCACGTTCGTGTCCCGCCAGACCCCCCGTCGGGACTCACCAACGACTTGCCCGCACCCGTTTGAAAACTTGCTTCACACGTTCCTTTCCGTTACACCAAACGGAACATCGGAGTCGACTACAGGCCGTTTACCCAACTGTCGTTTTCGACCGTAAGCTCCCGTCCCGGCTTTTCTCCCGCCTCCCCCGCCGCCCACTCCCTCCCGCATCCGTTCGGCCTGACGCCATGGATATCGCACCGCCAAACACCGAGCCCCCTCCCTGGGCGGCCCGTCAACCGCAGTCACGCCGCCGGGCACTGCAAGTCGGAGGGCTGTCAGCGCTTGGAATCGGGCTACCGGAATTGTTTGGCGGCCGCCAGGGTTCGGCGTCCGCCGTTGCGGCCGACGGGGCGGTGGTCGGGTCATCCTTTGGCAGAGCCAAATCGTGCATCGTCCTGTTTCTGCTCGGCGGCCCGCCCCAGCACGAGACTTGGGACCCTAAACCTCAGGCACCGGCGGAAGTGCGTGGCGAATTCGGCGCGATCGCGACCCGGACTCCCGGCCTGCACGTCGGCGAGCTGATGCCGCTCACCGCGGGGCTGACCGACCGGATCGCGGTGCTGCGAGCCATGTCGACCGACGACAACGCCCACTCCTCGAGTGGCTACTGGATGCTGACCGGTCATCCCCACGCCCCCAGGAACCAAGAGAATGCCCTGCCGGGATCGCCCAACGACTGGCCCTGCCTCGGTGCGGTCGTCCGCCAGGTTCGTGGCGACGCCGGCGGTTTGCCCGGTTCCATCCGACTGCCCGAAGAGATCTGGAACACGGGACGGTTGGTCTGGCCCGGCCAGGATGCCGGCTGGCTCGGCGCCCAGGCCGATCCCTGGCTGATCACCTGCGACCCCAACGCGCCAGACTTTCGGGTTCCCGACATCGCGTTGCCCGCCGATGTCTCACAGGGAAGGCTGAGCGATCGGCAGCAACTGCGCCAATTGGTCCAGAACGGTCGCCCGGAGCTGGGCACCAGCGACGCGGTGCGGCGTTGGCGTCAGTGGCAATCCAAGGCGATCGACCTAGTCGCTTCGGGCGAAGCCCGTCGGGCGTTCGAATTGGAGCGGGAAGCCGAGACGGCCCGCGACCGCTACGGTCGCAACCGTTTCGGGCAGAGCGTGCTGATGGCCAGGCGCCTGGTCGAAGCCGGCGTTTCACTGGTCCAGGTGAACTGGACCCGTTGGGAACACGACGATACCGCCGCCCCCGCTTGGGACACTCACGCAAAGAATTCGCAACGGCTAAAAAACGACCTGATGCCGCCGATGGATCAAGCCTACTCGGCCTTGCTCGAGGACCTCGAGCAGCGAGGATTGCTTGACGAGACGCTCGTCGTCTGGATGGGCGAGTTCGGCCGGACCCCCAAAATCAACGCCGCCGGCGGGCGAGATCATTGGGGTCACACCTTTTCGGTCGCCTTGGCCGGGGGCGGGATTCGCGGCGGGGTCGTGCACGGGCAATCCGACCGGATCGGAGGTTACCCGGTCGAAGGGCGGGTCGAGCCCCAGGATTTGGCCGCCACGATCTTCCATTGCCTGGGGCTGGCAAGCCACACCGAACTGCACGACCGGTTGGGTCGACCGCTCGCGATTTCAAGCGGCACGCCGATCGCTCCGATCCTGGCCTGACGCCCGCCGGATACTCGCCTCACCTTGACCATTTGCGGGTCGGCACCTACATTCTCGGCCGTCGGAAGCAGGAAAAGTTTACGGAATCGTCATTTTCGTGGGCCGGTGCCCATGCGAGCAGTGCTGAAGGTCTAGCGCTAGCGGTTCATGGTGACCCGGCCGCGTTCGCGGTCACCCACTCATCCGTTCAAGCAAACACAAGTCGAGAGAGAGCATGGCAAACGATAAGATGGTGTATTACTTCGGCAAGACCAAGACCGAAGGCAAGGGATTGAGCAAGGGTTTGCTGGGCGGCAAGGGCGTCAACTTGGCCGAGATGACCGCCATCGGCCTGCCGGTCCCTCCCGGTTTCACGATCACCACCGAATGCTGTGACGCCTACTACAAGAACGATAAGCAATTGCCCGCCGGCCTGATGGACCAGGTACACAAGGCGGTCGAATTGCTCGAAAAGGAACTCGGCAAGAAGTTTGGTGACGACGAAAACCCGCTGCTGTTCTCGGTCCGCAGCGGTGCCGCGGCCAGCATGCCGGGGATGATGAACACGATCCTCAACTTGGGATTGAATGACGCCGCCACCGAGGGATTGGCTAAGGCGACGCGGAACGAGCGATTCGCTTACGACGCCTACCGCCGGCTGATCAACATGTTCGGCGACGTCGTGATGGGCATGGATCACCACACGTTCGAGCACGCTTTCAACAAGATCAAGACCAAGTACAAGGTCACCGAGGACACCGACGTCCCGGCCGAAGGTTTGAAGCTGCTGTGTGAGGAATACAAGGCGGAGTTCAAGAAGCACACGGGCCAGGATTTCCCGCAAGACCCGGTCAAGCAATTGCAGTTGTCGATCGAAGCCGTGTTCGGGTCGTGGATGACCGCCCGAGCGGTCCGTTATCGCGAGATCGAAGGGATTCGCGGCCTGCTCGGTACCGCGGTCAACGTCCAGTCGATGGTTTACGGCAACATGGGGGACGATTCGGGTACCGGCGTCGCCTTCACCCGCAACCCGAATACCGGTGAGAACAAGTTCTTCGGTGAATTCCTGATCAACGCCCAAGGCGAAGACGTCGTCGCGGGGATTCGCACCCCGCAACCGGTTGCCGAGATGCCGAAGTGGAATCGGCTGATCCACCAGGAATTGCTGGAGGTCAAAAAGACCCTGGAAGATCACTACCAGGAGATGCAGGACATCGAGTTCACGATCGAACGCGGCAAGCTGTTCATGCTCCAGACCCGGACCGGCAAGCGGACCGGGGTCGCCGCGGTCAAGATCGCTTGCGACATGGTCAAGGAAGGGCTGATCGAGGAGAAGGCCGCCGTGTTGAGGGTCCCGGCGAATGACCTGACGCAATTGTTGCTCCCCAGCTTCAAGCCGACCGCGCGGAACGCCGCCGACGTGCTGGCCAAGGGCCTGCCGGCTTCCCCCGGCGCCGCCGTCGGCAAGCTGGCCTTCTCGGCCGAAGAGGCCAAGGAACGCTCGGACGCCGGTGAAGCGGTCATTTTGGTACGCCGCGAAACGAGCCCCGAGGACGTCGACGGGATGCACTGTTCCGCCGGGATCTTGACCAGCACCGGCGGGATGACCAGCCACGCGGCCGTCGTCGCACGGGGTTGGGGTAAGTGCTGCGTCGCCGGGGCCGGGTCGGTCCAGATCGACGAAAAGGGCAAGAAGGTCACGATCGGCACTCGCACCTTCACAGCCAAAGACACGTTCAGCCTCGACGGTACCACCGGCGAGGTGATGCTCGGTTCGGTCGAAACCCAAGAACCGAAGCTGTCGGGTGATTTCGCGAAGCTGATGCTGTGGGCCGACAAGTACCGCAAGCTGGCCGTGCGGACGAACGCAGATTCGCCCGCTGACAGCAAGCGGGCCCGCGACTTCGGCGCCCAGGGCATCGGCCTCTGCCGCACCGAACACATGTTCTTCGAAAAGGACCGGATCGGGCACATGCGGGCGATGATCATCGCCGACAACGAGAAGGACCGCCGCGCGGCGCTGAAGAACTTGCTCCCGTTCCAGCGGAAGGACTTCGAGGGGATCTTTAAGGCGATGGCCGGGTTGCCCGTTACCGTCCGGTTGCTCGACCCGCCGTTGCACGAATTCCTGCCGCACGAGCTGTCCGCACAGAAGGAATTGGCGGTCGACCTGGGCGTTAAACCGTCGGCGATCAAGGCCCGCACCGAAGCCTTGCACGAGCACAACCCGATGCTCGGACACCGCGGTTGCCGGTTGAGCGTCACCTACCCCGAAATCCTCGAGATGCAGGTTCGGGCGATCGTCGAAGCGGCGATCATCTGTGCCAAGAAGGGGATCGATGCCAAGCCCGAGATCATGATCCCGCTGGTCGGCACGGCGCAGGAATTGAAGTTGCTTCGGCAGAAGACGGAAGAGACCATCGAATTGGTCAAGCAGGAAAAGAAGTTCACGGGCAAGCTGGAAATCTTGATCGGCACGATGATCGAAATCCCGCGAGCCGCGTTGACCGCCAACGAGATCGCCGAGTTCGCGGATTTCTTCTCCTTCGGTACCAACGACTTGACCCAGTTGACGTTCGGCTATAGCCGCGATGACATCAACGGGTTCCTGCCGCATTACCTGCAGCAAGACCTGTTGTTGGTCGACCCGTTCCAGTCACTCGATACGAGCGGCGTGGGCCAGTTGGTCGAAATGGGCGTCGCCAAGGGGCGGAGCGTGAAGAGCAAGTTGAAGGTCGGGATCTGTGGAGAACACGGTGGCGACCCGTCGTCGATCGATTTCTGCAACTCCGCGGGCCTGGACTACGTCAGTTGCAGCCCGTTCCGGGTGCCGATCGCCCGACTGGCGGCTGCCCAAGCTGCCCTGCGAGCAGAGTGATCTCCTTCCTTAGTTTTTGATCGACCGGCGGCGAGACGCTTGCTCTCGCCGCCCCCGTGAGGTGACGCATGAGTGATATTCACAGCCGATACAATGACATCGAAAAACTGATCGATGACGAACGCTTCCCTGAGGCGATCGAGGGATTGATCGGAATCGTTCAGGAAGACGACTCGTTCGTGCTCGGGCACTTGGCGCTGGCGAGGGTCTACACGAAGACCGGACAGCACGAAGAGGCGATTCGCCACGGCGAAAAGGCTTGCGAACTGGAACCCCAAGACCCGTTCAACTTCACGGCGCTCAGCGTCACCTACCAGCGTGCCTGGGCGGGGACGCAGGAGCAGCAATTCATCACCAAGGCCGAAGACGCGATGGCCCGTGCCCGGCAGCTCCAAAGCCACTGACGTCCCGAATCCGTCCTCCGATCGCAGGCCCGACCATGACCCGACCCGCCGTTGATCTGTTCTCCGATCGCCAACGTCGGCCGTTTCGCCAGCGACCCATCGGCCGTTTCGTGGCAATGGTCTCGATCCTCCTGGCCTGCATCGTCGGGTTGGCCCCAACCGCTTCCGCTCACCCCGGACACGGGCTCACCGGCGCCGGTGATTCGGCGGTTCACTACCTGTTCGAGCCCGCTCACGCTTGGGGCCTGGGCATCTTGCTGGCGGTCGCACTCGTCGCTGCCGGCTTTCGAGTCATTCGCGCCCGTCGGCTCAACGCATCTTGATCGGTAGGTTCGTCGGCCGACCGGCCTCCGAATAGTCGTCGATCTGCGCCACCTCCAACCGTTCGCGGAATTCGGGGCCGCGGCGGATGCGGATTTCGCCGTTCTCGTCCTGCTCCGTCACCGCCCCGTAGTGACGCGCCAGCTCCAGCAGTGCCAAGAACCATCCGATCAGGGCCGACTTGTGAGCCCCCGGCCGCAAAAGGTCGAACAGCGATACCGATTCCTCTTGCAGCAACCGTTCATGAATTCGCTGCATGTAAACGTGAATCGGCGTGTCGTCGTAAATGACCTGGGTCGGTGGCGGGCCGGCTGATTCTCGGACGATCCGACCGAACGTGTTGACCAAATCCCACAATTGCAGGTCCGCGATCGGCTGACTCCCGGGGTCGAGCTGCCGTGAGGGGAGGTCGTCACACAGCCGCGTGTACCGTTGCTGCCACCGCTGGCTCATCTCGGCCAAGATCTCCGCAGCGTCCCGCATCCGCTTGTACTCCAGCAACCGCTGGATCAAGACGTCGGGCGAATCGTCATCGATCGGCGCGTTCTCTTCATCGCTTTCCTCGATCCGCGGCAAGACCGATTGGCTCTTCAGCTCGACCAACGTGCTCGCCATGTCGAGGAAGTCGGCAACGTCCCCCAAGTCGAGTTCCTGCAGGACTTCGATGTATTCGATGAATTGGTCGACGACGCGGGCGATCGCGAGGGAATGGATCCCGACCTCCTGGCGACGGACCAGGTACAGCAACAGGTCGATCGGTCCGCGGTAGGCAGGCAACTGGACCAAAAAAGCCATCGATCAACCCTTCGAAATCGGCACGGCCGGTTGCAGGACACCGGCCACCGCACCCGGCGACGCCCGGATCTCCGCAAATCTGCCGCAAGTGTACCGGAACAACCCGGCAGGCCATCTCAGGTTAACCTCCCGTGGGGGATCAGGCCAAGAGAGACGCCGACTTGTTGATGCGACCGGTCGAAACTATCATGCTCCGCTTCCCCCGCGTCGTTCCCGTACGCTTTCGGGCTTGTTCCCGCAAACCTTGCGCCGGTCATGTACCGCTCGTGTCGTCCGTAGGGCACGGCCCGGGACCGAAACCCGTTAGCCCTGCCAGCCAACCACTGGTTGCATTTGCCATGTCTGAATCGTCCAAGCGTCACGTCCTTTCCGCATTGGTTCAAAACGTCCCCGGCGTCCTCGCCCACATTTCGGGCATGTTGGCCAGTCGCGGCTACAACATCCATTCGCTGGCTGTCGGCGAAACCGAGAACCCGCTCCTGTCGCGAATGACGTTCGTGATCGTCGGTGACGACCGGATTCACCAGCAGGTCAATAAGCAATTGCAAAAGATCGTCACCGTGGTGGAGGTCCAGGACATCAGCAGCAAGGATTACGTCGAACGCGATTTGGCGTTGATCAAGGTCCGGGCCCCCTCCGGTGGCCCACGCTCCGAAATCCGCGAACTGGTCGACATCTTTCGTGGTCGGATCGTCGACGTCGGGCCGGATGAAATCATGGTCGAAATCAGCGGCCGTGAGAACAAAGTCAAGGCGTTCATCGATCGGATCGCGCCGTTCGGGATCACCGAATTGGCACGCACCGGCCGGATCGCGATGGTCCGGAGCGCGGAAATGACCGAAGTGGAAGAATGCCCGATCGCCGAAACGGCCTGATCCCAACCGAATCACCCCCACACCCAATCCCCCGAACCGGAGCACCCCGAGCTACCATGGCCGCTACGATTTTCTACGAGAACGACGCCGACCTTTCCCACCTCAGCGGCAAGAAGGTCGCGATCCTCGGGTATGGCTCACAAGGCCACGCCCAGGCGCAAAACCTTCGTGACAGCGGCTGCAACGTGATCATCGGCCAACGCCCCGGTTCGGCCAATTACGACCTGGCGGTCGAACACGGCTTCAAGCCGATGTCGATCGCCGAGGCGACCCGTGCCGCGGACGTCGTCAACCTGTTGCTGCCGGACGAAGTCCAAGGTGACATCTATCGCGCCGAAATCCGTGACAACCTCAGCCCCGGCAACGTGCTGATGTGCTCCCACGGGTTCAACATCCACTTCGGCCAAATCGAGCCGCCTAAGGGGATCGATACCCTGCTGGTCGCCCCCAAAGGCCCCGGCCACCTGGTCCGTAGCGAATACGAAAAGGGTGGCGGCGTGCCCTGCCTGATCGCCATGGGCGACGGGGCCGCGGAAAGCACCCGGCAAATCGGCTTGGCCTACGCCAAAGGGATCGGTGGCACCCGTGGCGGTGTCATCCAAACGACCTTCGCCGAAGAAACCGAAACCGACCTGTTCGGCGAACAGGTCGTCCTCTGTGGCGGCGTTAGCGAATTGGTGAAGGCGGGCTTCGAGACCTTGGTCGAAGCGGGCTATCAGCCCGAAATGGCCTACTTCGAGTGCATGCACGAATTGAAGCTGATCGTCGACCTGCTCTACCAGGGCGGACTCAGCTACATGCGTTACAGCATCAGCAACACCGCCGAGTATGGCGATTACACCCGCGGGCCGCGAATCATCACGGACGAAACCAAGGCCGAGATGAAGAAGATCCTGACCGAAATCCAGCAGGGCGAATTCGCCCGGCAGTGGATCCTCGAAAACAAGGCCAACGCGCCGATGTTCAAGGCGACCCGCCGCCGCGAACGCAACCACCCGGTCGAACAGGTCGGTCGCAAGCTGCGCCGGATGATGAGCTGGATCGCCGAAAAAGAGGTCTGATCCCGCTCGTTCTGCGGCGAATCCCACGGATCGCCGCGTGAACTTTCTCCAGGCCGGCTCAACCCGAGCCGGCCCGCTCGGTCCCGCCGACCAGGTCCTGATGAGCCCTCGCGATGCCGCCCGCGCCCCTAATTGCCGGCCCCATCGCGAACTGGCAAAGCCACTGCGTCGGGCTCTGGCATCTGTCGCCAGACCCGACGGCGCCGCAACTCGGCGAGCAATTGCCACCGCCTCCCGAGTCATCAGGGGAATTCAACTCTGAGATTCTCACTGCCCGGGAACTCGCTCCCCAGTGGTTGCGTTTGGTTCTGGCCAACCACGAGTTCAACTTCCGGTTGTGGCACGAGGAGGATTTGGCTCGTGACTGCCAAGCCTCGGATGCGACCATCGCCGCGGTCAAACGACGTATCGATCGGCTGAACCAACAACGCAACGATGCCCTCGAGCGGATCGACGTAGCCTTGGCCGAGTGGCTCGATTGGCTGGAAGTTCGCCCCTCGGACGACGCAGCGCTGGCGACCGAAACGCCCGGTTCGGCGATCGACCGATTGTCGATCCTGGCACTGCGGATCTACCACTACGAGGAGCAGGTGACGCAGGCCGCCGCCGCGAACATCCCCGAGAAACTCGATCGAGGCCTACAGCTCGCGCGGCTTCAACGGGACCGGTTGGTGACCGCTTTGGACGCCCTGCTGGGCGATATTTTCGCGGGTCGCTGTCGACACGACGTCTTTCGCCAACTCAAAATGTACAATGACCCCGAGTTGAGCCCCACGATCCGCCGAAGTGGCGACCGGTCGCTCGACGAGCACCGATCGAAATGAAGCGAATTCGGATGAACATGCGAGCCCGATCCATCCACTCTTGGCCGCTGCGGTCCGTCGCACGGATCGCGATCACGGCCTGCCTGATCGCGCTGCCCACAGCAGTCCGGTCGCAGGAACCGGCCGCCACTCCGGCGGACGATGCCACCGAGGCGATTCCAGCGCCACCGGAGGGTCAGCCGTCAGCTCCCGGGCAATCGCGACCGGACGACCGGCCGCTTGAGTATTGGCTCGAACAACTCGACAGCGATCAGTTCGCCCAGCGCCAGGCCGCGTCGTTGAAGATCACCCGCTTCGGCGCTGCCGCGGTCGAACCGCTGGTCGAAGTGACTCGGTCCGGCAAACTCGAACTGACCCAACGTGCGGTCGGCATCCTGCGAACGCTCGCAAACGACCAGCCGCCCGACAGCGAGGATGGCGCCTGGGGTGGCCTGGAACGGCTCGCCGCCCAAGGAGGCGGGTCTGCCGCGATGGCGGCCAAGCAAGCCCTCGACGACATCCGCCAGCAACGCCAAGTCCAAGCCTACGAACGGCTCGCCACGGCCGGCGTCCAGATCGGCTTCCGCGATTTCGTGCTCCACTCCCGCTCGATGACCAACCAGGAAGCGGTCTGGATCGACAAGAAGTGGAAAGGAGATGTCGAAGCGCTCCGCTGGCTCCGCTGGGTTCACCGGGTCGATCACGTCATGATCGAAGGGGACGCGGTCCGCCGCGAAGTTCTCGAACAGGTCGTCAGAATGCCCGACCTTCGCACGATCGTGCTCCGTGAAGCGACCGTCCGCGACGACATCTTCGAGCCGCTCGCGACGTTGCCTCGCATCGACGACCTGGAACTGCGTTACATCCGCTTGAATCTGGAAGATGCCGACCGTCTAGCCCAATTGCCGATCCGCGTCTCGTTGGGGCTGATGGGCACCGGACTGCCGCCTGCGGGGGCCGACAAAATTCGCGAAGCGATCCCCGGGCTGAACGTGATCCACAAGCAAGGTGGCTTCCTCGGTGTGGTCTGCAACAGCCTCACGCCACGCTGCGAAATCACCGCCGTCAAGCCGAACGGCGCCGCCGCCAACGCCGGCATCCAACCGGGCGATGTCGTCCTGCGGATCAACGAAACAGCGATCGGGTCGTTCGAGGACCTGCAAGAAGAGATCGGCAGCCACCTGCCGGGAGACGAGGTCGAGATCACCTTCGACCGGTTCGGCGAGATCGAGAAAGTCACTCTCAAGCTCGGCAGGTTGGAAGGGGAATGACCCGCCCCGGCATATCAAAAGTACCCGATTCGACGGCCGCGTTCCCTAGCGAACCGCCCGGCCGCGAATCGGCCCGCGAAGAACTCATTCGTCAGGAAACCGTCCACGAGGAATTCGTCTGGCACGACCCGCGGTGGCGCGGCCGAGTCCGCCGCCGGTTGCTCGGTTGGTTTGCCACCCAAGCCCGCAGCCTGCCGTGGCGTGATCACCCCACTCCTTATCACGTCTGGGTCAGCGAGATCATGCTGCAGCAGACCCAGGTGGCGACCGTGATCGATTACTACCACCGCTTCTTAGCTGCGTTTCCCACGGTCGTCGACCTGGCCGCGGCTCCGGAGGAACGGCTGATGCGACTTTGGGAAGGCCTCGGCTACTACCGCCGAGCCCGCTCGATGCACGCGGCGGCCAAACTGATCGTCGAACGACACGACGGCGTTTTCCCGACAACTTTTGACCAGGTCCTCGCGCTGCCCGGGATCGGGCGCTACACCGCCGGCGCCATCCTGTCGATTTCCGCAGACCGCCGATATCCGGTGCTGGAAGGCAACACGCAACGGGTCTACAGCCGCTGGATCGGACTTCGCCAAGACGTCACGACCGCCGCCGCGAAAACGACCCTCTGGGACGTGGCCGGTGCGATGTTGCCCCGCACCGGCTCCGGCCGATTCAATCAGGCGGCGATGGAACTGGGGTCGCTCGTCTGCAAGCCGAAGGAACCGCTCTGCCATGCCTGTCCGGTACGCAACGACTGCCAGGCCCATCGACTCGGACTCCAAGACGAAATCCCAGGCAAGGTGACGCGGGTCGAGTACGAGTCGCGGAACGAGTTCGGGTTCATCGTCCCGACCCGAGAGCGAAACGTCCTGGTGCAGCAGATCCCCGCCGGCCAACGCTGGGCCGGGCTGTGGGATTTCCCTCGCTGGACCGAAGGTGACGTGGCCGACGCGGCGGCCGCCGCCAAATCGCTTTCTCACCAGTGGGGAATCGCCATCCGGCCGACCGAAAAATGGCTGACGATCAAGCATGCCGTCACCCGCTACCGGATCACCCTGGAAGTCCACCGGGCGAAACCGATCGATGCCGCTACGATCCCGACCGACCAACCCCACCTGCAAGCGTTGCCGATCGATCGGTTGGCCAACTTGCCGCTCAGCACCACCGGACGCAAGATCGCCCGCTCCTTGGTCGGGAAGTGATCACGACCCAACCGCGAGCACTCGGTCGCCACCGGATCAGCCGCCACCGGCTGACGGGCCCGTGGGAACGTAATACTGCATGAACACGACATGCAGCGACCGGTCGAATTTCTCGCCGACATCCCGCAGCAATCCCGCATGAATGAAACCACAAGACTCATGCAAGCGAATGCTGGCCAGGTTGTTCGACTCGATCCGCGACACGATCGTCCGCAGGTTCCGTTCCGCGCAACTCGCCAACAGTTCCCGCACGAGTCGCTTGCCGATGCCGCGACCACGGGATCGCGAGTCAACCCAAACCGACAGATCCGCCGTCCGGTGGTATCCTTCGTACTGCGAGTGAGGCACGAAAGTTGCCCAGCCGAGGACGGTTTCCGCTCGGTCGATTTCGGCTGAGGGAACACCCAGCCCGGCACTCGCGCCCGCCGTTGCGGCACGGTTATCCGGCGGACTCGGAGTCGCCGCGGGACCATCCGGCTCAACCCCCGAACGGGCGACGGCGACGATCGCCTGATAACGCCCCGCACCATGCAGGCCCCACCAACGTTCGGCCGCCGCTCCGTCTAAGGGGACCAGCCGAAAAATGTTTACGCCACCGAGTATTTCTCGGTTCACAAGGTCAATGACCTGCTCCAAATCAGGGTACGCGACCGGGCGAATTTCGAAATCGTCGCGATTTCGCTGAGTCTTCTTCATCGCTTTGTCAAATCCGATTCTGGCCTGGGCCGGTTTTGTTACAATCAAACTAAGGCGGTTTTGCGGTTTATCCAGCCCCCTCCTTCCTTCCCCCACCCATCAGGTTTACTCCATGACTTCATGCCATCGAATGGCCCAATTCGGTTGCCGAGCCGCGATCGTCGCAGCTGGCTTTGTTATTGCGTTTTGTGGAACGGCTCATGCCCAAAAGAAAGTCACGCTCGGTGATCCGGCACTGACCGCCGGCATCCCGGGCGATGGCCCGTTGACGCTCCCGGAAATCCGCGATTGGTTAGCAAAAGAAGAAAACCATGTCCCGTTGGAGGTTACCCTTCCCAAAGGCCTCGATGCCGGCGCCGCCAACATTTTCATCCCTGAAAACAACCCGATGACCCTCGCCAAGATCGAACTGGGGCGGCAGCTCTACTTCGACCCGCGACTCTCGTCGGACGGAACGATCAGTTGCGCCTCCTGCCATGATCCGAACCAGGGCTACGGTGCCCACACCCGCTTCGGCGTCGGTGTCGACGGGCAAGAAGGGGGTCGCAATTCACCCGTCAGCTACAACCGAATCGTCAGCCGTGAGCAGTTCTGGGACGGCCGGGCCTCGACGCTCGAGGATCAAGCGGTCGGCCCGATCGCGAATCCGATCGAAATGGGCAATACCCATGACTCCTGCGTCGAAACGTTGAGCAAAATCCCCGGATACAAGCTGCAGTTCGACGCGATCTTCGAAGACGGCGTGACGATCCTCAACGCCGGAAACGCGATGGCAACCTTTGAGCGAGCCCTGGTCACCGGCCCCACGCCGTATGACTACGAGAACGACCTGCGGAACTTCAAGAAGCTCTTCGCCGACGATCTCGCCGACTTGGACGAACTTCGCGAGGACGATCCCGAGCTCTACGAACAGTACGTCGAGCTCGTCAAAGCGACCGAAACGAATCCGATGAGCGAGTCTGCCCAGCGTGGCATGACGCTCTACTTCGGCAAAGCGAATTGCGCCCTCTGCCACACGGGAGCCAACTTCACCGACGAACAGTACCATAACTTGGGCGTCGGCATGGAGGTCGCCGAACCCGATCTGGGACGCTACGAAGTCACCAAGGATGAGAAGGACAAGGGCGCCTTCAAAACGCCGACCCTCCGCAACGTCGCTTTGTCAGCCCCCTACATGCATGACGGCAGCCAAGCGACACTGGAGGAAGTCATGAAGTGGTACAATATCGGTGGCCATAAGAACCCTTGGCTCAGCGACAAGATGAAGCCGCTCAAACTGGACGACCAGGAACTGAAGGATGTCGTCGCCTTCATGGTCGAAGGGTTGACCGGAGACTTCCCCAAAGTCGAAACGGGCCGCTTGCCTCAATAGGCTGACTTTTCATGTCCGACCCAACGGCCGATGGCGTCACCCCTGTGGTTCCATCGGCCGTTTCGTTGGGATATCGTGACATCTCGGCCGAACGGGTTTTTGCCGATCTGGTCCACGCGGGTAGGACCAACTCCGTGTCCGCCCGACCTGAATGGCCCGCAGACGCTGCCGATGCCTCTGTCGGTCAGCCTCCCTTCGCCAAGTTAGTGCCTCCGACAGGTCCTCACGATCTGCTGCCGCCACCCGCTCCCGCCATCGCGACGGATGCCCCTCGGCAATCTTGGTTCCGCCGGTCGATAAGGCGGTCGGCTGGCTGGATTCGCAACGGGTTCCGGTCGTTTTGGTTGATCACCCTCTTGGCGTTGATGACCGCGCTGCCGATCATCCAACTGATCGCCTTCGGCTACCTGCTCGATGTCGCCGGCAGGCTCGCCAAAGGTGGCAACTTGCGGGATGCCCTCGATTGGCTTCGCCCCGCCGGACAACTCGGATTAGCCATCCTGGCAACGTTACTGGTCAGTCTTCCGATCGGTCTGTTAGGCCACTGGGCCACCGTCGGCGAAGTGATCTCGCCCGGTTCGCCGCAGGCCCGCGCGATGCGGAGCGGCGCGATCCTGCTCGTCGTCGTCGGGACACTCCACCTCGCGTGGGCGCTCGCCCGTGGCGGCCGCTGGTGGCATTATCTCTGGCCCCAACCGCTGAGATTTCTCCGTGAAGCTTGGCGACCGAGGACCTGGGCCGACGCCGCGGATCGTGGGGCGGAGTGGTTCGGCGAATGGCAGTTCGGACGACGTTTTTGGTTGGGACTTCGCGGGGCGATCGCGACCCTGATCTGGTTGCTCCCCGCGACGGTGATCATCCTCGCCAATCGCCACGGCCAATCCGGACTCGCCGGGTTGATCGGTGGCCTGGCATTCCTCGCGCTGGGGATCACCCTGCTTTACCTGCCGATGCTGCAAGCCCATTTCGCCGCCCAAGGCCGATTCGCGGCGATGTTCGAGGTCCGGAAAATCCGCGGTGACTTCCGCCGCGCTCCGTGGGCCTGGCTTGCCGCCCTGATCCTGACGCTCGTCGTCCTCCCGATCCCGCTCTACCTACTGAAGATCGAGCCCCCGCCCCCGGAACTGGTCTGGCTGCCGACCTGGCTGTTCATCGCCTTCATGCTCCCCGCACGGATCGCTTGCGGCCTGGCCCTGCGCCGAGCTGGCCATCGCCCCGAACCGCAGGGCTGGCCGGCCGCCCTGTCCCGATGGCTCGTCCGCTCACTGACGATCCCCGTCGTCGCGGTTTACCTGCTGTTTGTCTTCCTCTCCCAGTACACCAGTTGGGACGGCTTGCAGACTTGGGTCCACCAGCATGCCGTCCTGGTGCCCGCCCCATTCGTCGGGAGCTGAACGGATGAACGCGGCGGTCGGCAGGCGTCTCGACCGGTTTTTTCCGGGAACTCACGAGCATCGGCCCGGCAAGTACCGCACCTGATAACTTGGCTCACAACCGCGGGCGTTCCGGCTTGACCGGCGGTTGCCAAGGTGCGATCCCGGTGACCTTGGTCGGCAACCGGTACAACTTGCCGCCGATCGTCGCGTAGAGCACGTTCATCTCAGGACCCGCAAAGACCAAATTGGTCATCTGCTCGCCTCGCGGTGCCGGAATGATCGCGTGACAACGACCGGGCTGATCGAAGACCTGCACCCCCATCGACGTCGCCAGATACAGGTACCCGTCTCGCGTCATCGTCGCGCCGTCCGCGCCAGTCCGGGTTTCGTCCGTCGCCAAGTGAACGTGATGATAGGGTTGGCCGTACGCTAACGTGCCGCCCGGTTCGATTCGATATGACCAGACGTAGCGTCCTGCCGAGTCCGAGACCAGCAGGAATCGGTTGTCGGGAGTCGTGATCAGTCCGTTCGGGGCGGTGATCTCGGTCGCGACGACTCGCGGCGACTCGTCTTCACTCAAACCGCTGTTGCCGTCATCATCCAGCGGCACATGAACGACACGCCGGTTTCGCGGATCGGTGATGTAGACGCCTCCGGGCAAGACGATCAAATCGTTGCAACTCGTTTCGGCTAACACGGTCACTTCTTTGGTCTTGGTGTCGATGCGCACCAATTGACCGGCGCGGCTCAGCACCCCGTACAACCGGCCTTGGGCATCGAACATCAGCCCACTGACCCCGGGCAAGCCGTCGAGGAAAAGTTCGGTTTGTCCCGCCGCGCCGACTCGCCAGATTTCCCCTTTGGGTACATCTGCAAAATAGACGTCGCCATCGGGTGATACGGCGGGCCCCTCGGTGAACTGATGCCCTTCACTGACCAACTCCCAATCGGCAGCGGGATCAAGCACCTTGGCCAATTCGTGACGGTCGCTGATCGCGGCCGGAATCGCGCGGTCCGCATCTGCCCATAACCACCGCATCGCCTCAGGAAAGATCGCCCCCCCGTGCTGCGCGTTATGACCGCCGTCTCCCCAGCGGTGCTCGACGTCGTAGCCGGCCCAGGTCAACGCCGACAGCATCCCTTGGTTGGCAACCCACCAGTCGCCACCGTAAATGTTCAGATCGTTGCTGCCATCTTGCAGAAAAATCTTGATCGGCTTGGGGCGGGTCTTGCGGATCAGCGTCGGGTAGACGTCCCCGCCCCGCAGCCCGACGTAGGTGCCGATGGTGCTGAAGACCCGGCGAAATTGGTCGGGACGGTGCCAGGCGACGCCGAACGCCGCGATCGCGCCGCTGCTCGACCCCGCGATGCCTCGCAAGTTCGGGTCGTCGGTCACACTGTATCGCCCCGCCACCGCCGGCAGGACCTCTTCGATCAGGAATCTCGAATAACGGTCGCTGACCGCGTCGTATTCCAAGCTGCGGTTGAACCGATCCATCGCCTCATCGTCGCCGGATGGCACCACGCCGGGAGGAACAAAAACCCCGATCGTCACCGGCATCTCGCCGCGATGTATCAGGTTGTCGAAAACGGTCGGTACCCGCCAATTCCCCTTGGGATTCACGTAACCCGGACCGTCTTGAAAGACCATCACCGCAGCCGGTTTATCGGCGTCGTACTGAGACGGGACGTACACCTGGACTTCACGCTTCGTTCCCGGGAAGACCTCGCTCGGATCCAGCGTGAATCCGACCACCTCGCCCCGCGGTACGCCCGGCTGTTCCAGGCTGTCTGGGCCCAGTTCATACTTTTGCGGCTGCACCGCCGGCTCCTGGCCACCGGCCAACCCGCACGAGACCGCCAGTGACAAGCACAACGTGGCAGCCGTCACACGACGGACAGACGGGAATGACGTCGTCGCTAGCAGGCGGTGCCTACCTGAAACCGCTCGGAACGTGGAGGGAACGGATGAGCAAAGCATGGAGGTTGGTCCGAAGAGGGCGGGAGGAAGTGGGAAAAGCGGCGATGCAAGCGATCAGATACCGGGGCACGGCCACCCGGTAATCCAGCCGCCAGGCCATTTTCGAGACCGACAGCCGACGAGCAATTCGTGTTCGTCCGTCCATGAGCCCGGTGGTCTGCCGGCAAAGCGGTCCGTTTCGGGCTTGCTTCCGGTCGTGCCTTACCCAGTATATTCTCAACCTCCGGCGGAACTCAGTCGGGCAACGGGGAGCCAAGCGGCGGCCCCGACCGGCTACCTTTGCCAGCTGGCGATGGCCCGCAGCCACAACGCCGGAAGCGGTAACAGGTGGCCTCGTGACCACAGACGAGACGGGTGCTGAAGCGAATGACAAGAACAGACGGAGCGACTCTCAGACAGCCGGATCGAATGGAAGCCTACGCCCCACCCGCCGAACGACCGGTCCTGGAAGCGATCGACCTGCACAAAACCTATGGGCGGCGGCATGTGGTCGATGGCGTCAATCTCTACGTCGGTGATTCGGAAATCGTCGGCCTGCTGGGGCCCAATGGCGCCGGCAAGTCGACTTCGTTTCGAATGATTTGCGGAATGGTGATCCCCGATCGGGGCCGCGTCTACCTCGGCGGACAAGATGTCACCGACTGGCCGATGTTCCGACGAGCCCGCGACGGCCAGATGGGTTATCTGCCGCAAGAACCGAGCGTCTTCAAAAAACTCACGGTCGAGGAAAACATCTCGTCGCTGCTCGAATTGCTCGGGGTCGACCGCAAAGCCCGGCTGCGACGAACGGACGAATTGTTGGAAGAGTTCAACATCACCCACATCCGCAAAAGCAAAGCGTCGGGACTCTCCGGCGGCGAGCGGCGGCGGTTGGAAATCGCCCGCTGCCTGGTCAGCAACCCACGGATCGTGATGCTCGACGAACCCTTCGCGGGCATCGACCCCGTCACGGTCCAATCGATCCAAGCCGTCATCAAGCAACTCCGCGACTCAGGGATCGCGGTCCTGATCACCGACCATGCCGCCCGCGAAATCCTCCACACGGTCGATCGCTGTTACGTGATCTATCAGGGCCAAGTGCTGATCAATGGCACACCCGAAGAGGTAAAACTCCATCCCAAGGTCCGCGAAGAGTACCTCGGCGACATCACCTAAGCCCCCGCGACCAAGATCATGTCTGGCGGCCAACGAAAAAGCAGTCCGCAACAACCCAACAGCTCGATCGCAACTCGCAACGCGGGCAGCGGCACCGACAAATCGCCTGCCCGCCCGATCCCAACGGGACGGATCGCAAAAGTCATGGCTACAACCCGCCCGATTGCAACCTGCCTAACCACGAACCGACTGACCACAACGCGATTGATCGCGAGCGGGCTGATCAGTTACGGGCAAATCAGTGACGGGCTGATTGCGAGGGGACTGAATGCGATCGGACCGGTCAGTGGCGGGCAGATCAGCGGCGGGCAGATCAATCGCGGGCAGATCAATCGCGGGCTGCTGAAAGGGTGTGGGGCATGACCAATTTACCGCGACACCGAGCCCTAGCCCTGCTCGACGAATGCACCGGCGACCATGTCTGGTCGACCGCCCACTGCCGGTCACGTAGGGTCCCTGATTCCTGGATCGAGGAACTCGCCGACGCTTATGAATCGGGTTTCGAAACAGACTCGGCGACGCTCTACACGAGCACGGGGGTAACGAACCAGTATCACGGCGTCCGAGACTTCGACCTTGCGATCCGACTGGGCCGTCTCTTAGGAATCGACGTCGAACGCCACCAAGCCACCCACCTAACGAAATCGGCCATCGTGACCGCCATCAAAGAAGCCCTCGCCGACGACTAACCCCCCCCCCTCCCCAAAAGGTGCCACCCACAAAACGTTCACTCTCGAAAGGTGCCACCCATAAAACGTTCGAACGGTGTCGGCAATATTTCGCAGCGGCACGGGTAAACTGACGTGCCACCACAAAAAGTGCCACCCACCAAACGTTCCAGCGGCGCCAGCCATATTCTGAAGCGGCTCGGGCAACTGACGAGATGAACAAAAGCGTGACACGGCCAGCCAGGCATCCTGGCAAAGGCATTTACGTTGCCCCCGATCGAGCGCTCTACCTGCCCAGGAAGCGAGGCGAAGTCCTGGAATGGTGAATGACGCAAACACACCCGGCTCTGGTGGGGGCTGCAGGCTTGCGGCTTGGACCGGCGATGATGCGGAGCCAGTGAGCAAGCAGGGTTTGCGACGACTACGCCGCGACGAAAAAGGCTCGGGCGGTCTTTTGGCCGCGGTGCCAACCTCGGCCGTGACGCTGCGCGTCCTGCGCCATCGCCGGCGACGATCCCGCACACGACCCACGACCAAAGTACTTCTTGAAATTCCACACCAGCTCACGCCACATCGAGGCGTCGATCCCCTGCGACGCCAGCAACTTCGCTAGCCGCAGCGGCACCTTGGCGA
>RECD01000031.1 GCA_007694185.1 Planctomycetaceae bacterium | reverse complement strand
TCGTTCAAGCGGGCCGCGGCTTGCTTGAGGAATCCGCCCAGGAGGACCAACAGCAGCAGCACCACCGCTCCGAATAGCCATGGGTTCTGCAGCCATCGCCATACGGACGGGGAAAGGGTTGGCAACGCCAATTCGGCCGATCCCAAGGTCGCTTGCCTGGGGAGGGCTCCCGCTGCCAAGGCGGCTCGGATCGCTGCCGTGTCGTACTCGGGTTGCTCCCTTTCGGGCTCGCCATATCCTAGCCGATAGTTGCCTTGCTCACTCGCCAAGAAAACGACTTCCCGCCGTGGGCCTCGGCCGATGAATCGGAGCGATTCCAGCGGCGGGCTGTCGCCGTTCATGATCCCCACCCGGTAGGCGGCCGCACGAGTTTCGGCCAACGGTAGCTTCAGCTTCTCTTGGCGGACGCCGGCCAAGTCGATCCGCGTCCAGCGGCCGGTGGCCAGCTCTCGCCATCGCCCAACCGGTTGTGAATCATTGGCTCCGAAACGTTGCCCCTGCGCAGGGAGAATCGGTACCGACAGGCGGACGGCGCGGCTGAAGTTGCGGTCGTCCGTTTCCAAGACGATCTCCGTCAACGGCTCACGCCCCGAACGCAGTTCCACCCAGGTCGTCTTTTCATCCGGGTCTTGTTGAACCTGAACCACTTCCAGCGGGTAGTCGTCCAGCACCGGTTGCGATCGCTGGATGACGCGGTCGTCTCGCAGCGATTCGATCCGATCGATCCGAAACGGGGTGCTGTCCGTCCGGAATCGCTCGGTCAGCTCCCCGCGGCCATCACCCCCCAGATCACGAGTCAGTTCCCGCCACTGGGTCGCCTCGCGATCGATGTCGGGACGATCGATTCGCACCCGGTACCTGCCGGCGGCGTTGGCTAGCGAGGCCTCACCCAAATCGATGTCGAGCGACCGGACGTCGAGGTACCGCGAGTAGTCGTAGAGGAACGCGTCGCTGACCAACGGCTGCCAATCCGATTCGCCATCATCCCAGCGCCACACGGAAACCTGGCGTTCGAAGTCTTTTAACGCGGAAACGATTCGTAGCCCGTGCAACGGTCCGACATGACGCTCCTCATCGATGGTGAATTCGATCTCCAGGCCCTCCGCCGGTCCGGGGTTCGCCGCCAACCGGCCGACGGAAAATGCCCGCCGTTGAAGAACGTGTTCGTCGACGGTTTGGGGTCGCAACCAGTAGGGGACGGACCGCCCGGACGAATCGAACAGCCGCAGGTCGCCCCAGTCATCACGACTCCACCGATGCGTCTCTCGGTCCAGCGATACGGCCACCAAGAGTTCGTCCGCTTCGTCGGCAGGCTCGTCGCCGGTCTGCCATTCCAAAGGCCGCACCCAGGGGCCGCCTGCATCGGGGGGCGGGTTGTCCTGTGCCGAGGCAAACGTTGCCAGGCCAACGACGAAACCGACGAGCAGACCGACACCCCAGACGACCGAGCCGAACCGGCGGCTTGTAAGCCCGGAGTCGACCCGGCGGGCGTGCGGCCCGAACCTCGAGACTTGGTAGTGTCGTCGCGTCATCCTTCTTCCCCTTCCTCGGTTCGCTCGTCTCTCTTCGATCCGTCACTGGCCGCCTGCGTGCCCGGGGTGGCGAACCGTTCGCGGTGTTTCAAATAGACGAATGATCCGGCCAGCAGGATCAAGCCCAGCAGCACGAACGCAACGATTCGCCAGATCGGGTCGAGCCGACTCAAGTCGATCATGAAAACTTTCGCCGAGACGATCGCGAACAGCAACAATCCGACGTAACGCAGATCGCGTGAATCGCGACCGATCCCCTGCCAGATCAGCCCGAACGCGAACGCAGCCCAAAGGATCGACACGCCCCCGGATCGCAGTCCGGGATAGTATTGCCCCAGTGCCGTGTTCACTTCCAGCGTCCCATAGATGAACAGCATGACGAGGGCGGTGATCGCAAAAAACGGACGGTTCGTTCCCTGGTCGACTCGGGACCGGAGCATCACGTAGCAGGCGGAAGAGAATCCGACCAACGCGGCGAAATCGATCAAGCGGAACAGGGCGTCACGGAACGAATAATCCCCTTGATACCGGAACCGCGGATCGAGCGACCAACCGAACAGCACGTCGTAGACCAGCACTTTGGCGATCACCACACCGACCGCGGCGATCAGCAGGTTGACGCGCAGGGCGTTGGATTGACGTGAGACCCAGATCAGCAACGCGACTGCAAAACCGAGCCACAACAAGGTCAACGTCGTGTTGCGGGCGGGGGCGTAGGCGTAGCCGATCGACCGCGATAATTCCGAGTGCAGGTAGATCCCGCCCAACACCATCGCGCCGACAAACAGGATTCGCAGCAGGACGTTGTCACGCAGTCCGAACCAGAGCCGTTGCTCCGATTGGAGCGTGCCTTCCGCCATGATCTCCGACTGCCGCAACCAACGATGGGCGACCGCCAAGCAACCGATCGGGACGCCGTAGGACACCAACCGTTCTATCAATCTGACCACATAACTGGCGGTTGGCAGTTCGGACAGCGTCGCCCCGCCGAGCAGGAAGTCCCGCCGCAGGTCCCAGAGGCCAAACCGGACCATCACCAACCCGAACAGGACATACGAGATCGCGCGCAACGCGCCGCTGCCGATCCGCAGTGACATCCACAGCAGCACCAAAGCTTGGATCGCCCAACCGGCGGTGATCCATTGCTTGGAAGCGATCAGCGGGACGGTGATGGCCAGGAACGTGGCGGCCAACCCGAGAAACATCACCAACAGGTTCCGCTGCGTCTCGCTGAGCGGCGCTGCCGATTTCGATTGCCTGCTGAGCAGTTGGATGACATGCAACGTGTAGTAGATGGCAATCCCGAGTGATACCGCGGCCACCGCTTGCCGATCGAACGCCTCTTCGACAAGCCGGAACGAAAGCCCGAAGAAGACGAAGGCGTTGAGCCAGAGTGCCGCCAGATCGAGCAGGCTGGGGGCGGTCCGTTGGACCAATCGGTGCAGGAACGCCATCATCGAAAAGAGGACGAAGAAGCCGATCAGGAACGGATAGACCTCTCCGAATTGGGTCGTGTTGTAGGTACGCAGCGCCAGCACCACCAATAGGTAGTTGCCGACGAATGCGAGGCCGTGTACGAGCGGCCACGGTCGCCGCAACCCGATGCCCAGCACGCCCCATCCCAACACCGACAGGTAGCCGAAGAGGGCCGGATACTGAACTTCGCCACCCTCGAGCATCAGCGGAGTCCCATAACCGCCGAGCACCCCCAAGACCGCGATCAACTGCGAGTCAAACCGGACCGCGATGCCCCCGGCCCCCGCGGTAACCGCCGCCATCAACAGGAACGCCGGAACCGTGCCGATCAGTCCGAACAGTTGGTGCGAGGCAAATACGGCGAAGTAGAGCGATGCTAAACCGCCGCCCATCAACCCCTGGCCCAGCAGGTGATAGCGGTATCCGAGCAACCGTGTGCCGGCCACCAACATCGCCAAACCGGTCACCACCGTCATCATCACCCGGGCTTGCGGCCCGAGGATCCCGCGGTCGATCGAGTACTTCAGAAAGAATCCGATCCCCATCACCAGCACGAGGATGCCGATTCGCAATAACCACTGACTGGCCACCGCGAACTCGGTCGACACCCCTTTCGGCAAATGTTCCTCGCCGACGATGATCCAGTTCCAAACCTTATGCAAAGTCTCCTTCGCCGCCAGTTCGAAGGAACTCGGTTGACGCGGGCCCACCCCGACTCCCGGGCTCGCTGTGGGTTGTCGCGAGACAGGGATGCCGACTGGCAACCGGGGCGGACGGATTTCACCAGGCCGACCGGTCGCCGCCGCGACAGGAATCGCTTCGCCCGTCCTGTCAGGTTGGCCCGGTTTGGCACCACCGGCGAGATGGTCCGCTTGACCGGAACTAGGTGGTTCGCCTGATTCGATCGGCGGCCTCGCGGGCGGCTGCTCAGGGACCGCCGTCTGTCCCTGCGGTGCTGATTTTTCTTCAGCCGGTTTCAGCCAATCGTCCGCCTTCGTTTCAGGTGGTGAAGGCGGTTTCGGGGCGGCGTCCGTCGAGCCGAGCTGCAATCGGATCAACTTATCGAACCCGAATTGAAGCCGATGCAGCTTCTCATTCACAGCTCGCAGAGCGTCCTCCTGATCACGCCGCAACCGATGCAACATCACGACCGCGATGAATGGCAGCAAAGCCATGCCGAGCGCAAGCAGACAGAGCAAGAATGCGAGCAGGGTAGGCATGGTGATCGGTCGCCGACTGGTGGCCTCGAAGGATTCTTCAGAAACAGCAGGAATGGTAGCGCGGTCGCTTTGGCGCTAG
>RECD01000098.1 GCA_007694185.1 Planctomycetaceae bacterium | reverse complement strand
TGTTGATGTGTCGCCCTCCGGGCTTTATGAATTTGTTTTTCTCGTTCCGGTGGCTTACGCCACCGGCAAGTATGTGTCGCCCTCCGGGCTAGCAAGGCAAGCGGCGATGCTCGGCACCGGGCTTACACCACCGGCAGGCAAGCAACCTACATGATTGCTTTTGTTTAATCTGGTAAGTCGGCCAACGGGGTGTCGATTTACGTGTTCAAGTTGGGCGAGCTGAAACCTGCTGAAGCGCCTACCCGCCTTCTCAGTCCGCCAGGCTTGTCGCCCAAGTTGCGGTTCGCTGCGGCTACGCCACATTTTCGGCGTAGAGATATTTTTGGAAGCCGGCGAAAAATCTGCTGATCTCCTCGGGCCGGCCGCCGAGGTCGGTGACGGCATCGGTGATGGAGTCGTGATATTTCAGTCGAAGCAACGGGTTCAGCTTGCTCGGCTCCAATTCTTCCACCCCTTCGGTGACGTAGTGCTGGAGGACAAAATCGAGGAACGCCTGTTGCTTGGCGGTGAAGTTGGAATTGATAAAGACCCGCGCGTTGTCGGCGCGAACCATTCGGGTTACTGGCGGGAGTGCGTAGGCCACGTAGGCGAGCACGTCGAAAAGGTCACTCTTCTCGGCGCCGATGAGCCGCTGCATGGCGACCAGCTTGTCGAGGCCGAAATCCTTCTCGGCCAGGCCTTGCAGCAGCTTGGCTCGCGTGTCGGGCTCGCTCCACAGGGCCCGGAGTTCGGCTTCGCTCTGGAAGAAGTCGGGTAGCTTGCCGAAGAGCAGTTCCATGAATTGCTGCGCACTCATCGGCGTGCCGTCGGGATGCCAAAACGTGGTCATCATCATGTGCTGGATGGTGCGTTCCTTGCCATCGGCCAGTTTTACTTTCACCTTCCGCTTCTGGTTGCAGATGCACGCGACCAACCGGCAGACCGGGCAGGGCTCCTTCGGACATTCGCACGGCGATTGGCCACACTTGGCGCACGGCTTCGGCGGCGGAACTTCACATTCGCAGGGATACGCTCCGCACTTCAGGCAGGTTTCCGGTTCGATGGGATCACCATCCCATTCGGGGTCGAGGAAGTGCTGGTGGGCCTTCACGAAGTCGTAGATCGTGAAGTAATCCTTGCCGTCGAAGAGCCGCGTGCCGCGGCCGATGATCTGCTTGAATTCGATCATCGAGTTGATCGGGCGCATCAGCACGATGTTGCGGATGTTTCGGGCATCGACGCCGGTCGAGAGCTTTTGCGACGTGGTCAAAATCGTCGGGATGCTCTTTTCGTTATCCTGAAATTCCCGCAGCCATTTTTCGCCGATACCGCCGTCGTCCGCCGTCACGCGGTGGCAATAATTCGGGTCTTTGCTCGTCTTGAGCTGGTTGATCAGGTCGCGCACCAGCAGCGCGTGGTCCTGGTTGGCGCAAAAAACCAGCGTCTTTTCGTTCTGGTTGATCTGCGACAGGAAGATTTCGACCCGTTTCTGTTCGCGTTCGCGGATTTCGATGTTGCGATTGAAGTCCTTTTCCTCGTACCGCTTTCCGGCCTCGATTTCGCCTTCGACCACGGTATCGTCGGACGTGAACACATAGTCGTCCATCGTCGTGGAGATCTGCTTCACGCGGAAAGGCGTGAGGAATCCGTCGTTGATGCCGTCCTTGAGCGAATAGGTGTAGACCGGCTCGCCGAAGTAGGCGTAGGTGTCGACGTTGTCCCGGCGCCGGGGCGTGGCGGTCAGGCCGAGCTGCACGGCGGGTGCGAAGTAATCGAGAATATCCCGCCAAGTGCTCTCGTCGTTCGCGCCGCCGCGATGGCACTCGTCGATGACGATGAAATCGAAGAAGTCCGACGGATAGCCACCGTACACGCCGCGCGCTTCCGCGACCAACGCCAACGAGGCCAAATCGATCTGCGACGGCGGGTAGACCAGCGGCGAAGACGGGGCGGGTTTGACCTGATGGAGCGAATTGTCGTCATCGGTTCCGGCGGTCATGAAGGTCTGGAAGATGGTGAAGAACAGACTGCCGTTCTTCGGCACCTTCCCCTTCTTGCGGATTTCATCCGGGGCGATGCGGATCAAGGCGTCTTCAGGAAAGGCAGAAAACGCGTTGTAGGCCTGATTCGCCAGGATGTTGCGGTCGGCGAGGAACAGGATTCGCGGCCGGCGAGTGGCTTCACGGCTCAAGTTCCAGCGGGCCTGAAAAAGCTTCCAGGCAATCTGAAACGCGACGAAGGTCTTGCCGGTACCGGTGGCGAGTGTCAGCAGGATGCGCTGCCTATCTTCCGCAATGGCCTGCATCACACGTTCGACGGCGATGTCTTGGTAGTAACGAGCCGGATGCGAGCCGCCCTTGTCCTCGAACGGCACATCGGCGAAGCGGTCGCGCCACGCGTTCGACTCCGCAAAGGTCAAGTTCCACAGTTCTTCCGGCGTCGGGTAGGCGGCAATGTCACCTTCGGCGCCGGTTTCCATGTCGATGGCGTAGATGCCCCGGCCATTGGTGGCATAGGCGAAGCGCACCGCCAGCTTGTCCGCGTAATCCTTGGCCTGCCCCACCCCCTCGGTCAGCGCTTCATCCCACGCCTTGGCCTCGATCACGGCCAGCTTGGTATTGCGGTATTCCAGGACGTAATCCGCCTTGAGCGATTTGCCGCGTCGGCCGTGGCCCTCGATACGTCCCGGCGCGATCGGATATTCGCGCCGGATGCGGCTGCGCTCCACAACGCCCCACCCCGCCGCCTGCAATGCGGGATCGATCTGCTCGGCTCGGGTTTCGGCTTCGTTCATGGACGATTGAAGAATGAACTATTGGGCAGCGGGTGGACCGACATTCTGCAATTGGTAGGTAACCCGATTGCGTCCGTTTTTGAACGAAACCGTCGTCTTCAATAATGTGGCAGTGCATCGTCGGTTGAAGTACAGGGTGTTGAACTCAACTACCTGATCTTCCGACAACTCGGGATTGATCTTGCCTGCGATCGATTCGCCATCCATCGTCGTGAGATTGAATTCCCATGAATCGAGCAATACTCCCTTCAAGGTCCCAGTCAGGCTGACTGTCTCTTCCACACTCTGTGTTTCTGAGACGCGTTCAAAGGCTCGGGAAGCCTGCCAAGGAGTCATTTCAGACCGCAGATCACCACTCTCCAATCGCAGGCCGGCCCTGGCCTTCGCGATGACCTCCAGGAACAACTTTAAGTTTTGAACGACACGGGGAGCGGTCTCGGTCAGTTCCGCAGCGAAGTCCTCGTCACTGCGAACGGACGCATCGACCATTCGCGTCACGTGGGAAAGCGAATCGGCAAGTTCGTCTTCCGCAAACAGGTCATCATTGGGTGCTGCCGTTAACTCCAATCCGAAAGAACCGCGCGGGAGCCCGCTCAGCATCAGTCGCGAATGCGATTCACTCTGACTATTCCGGCGAGCACCCGCGCGACCGTGCCACCGATACGCAAAGTCGGCCGCGACCATTTTCTGAAACGGCTCGATCACCCGGCCTGCGAACGCGGCATCGATCCCGAGAGATCCCGTCACCGGCTCGCCGGAAAAGAATAAAACGGCACGAGGTTCTTTCTTGCCAAGTGGTAAGGCTCGGATCTGCTCGTTCAATTTTTGTTGGCGAACGGACATTGCGCGTGACATCACGGGGTGATCAGCGGTCAATTGCTGCAATCGCTCGGTTTCCAGCAATTGCACCTTCAGAAATTGTCGATCTTTGCGTGTTGTCATCGTGTCGCCTTTGCCAATTCCGCCCGGGCTGCCGAATCGTCGGCGGCGGAATCCAATTCTACCCGCAACATGCCCTTCCAGACTGCGAGCCGATTGTGGGAAAACAGGGAAATCCAGTATCTGGCCAATTCGACGGTAGTTTCTGGGCGGTAGGAAGCGTCAAACGGGTAGTGGTCGAGTGAAAAATTGGCCTTCGCGAGCGTAGGGTCGGCAAATTCAGGAAAGTTGTTCGCCAAATGGTGTTGGAAGGGAATGTCGTAGCCCCAGTAGACCGTGACCACGTCGAGGTCTTTGGGCGGGCGTCCCTCACGTGCCTCAATATCTTCCAGAAAGCTGCCATCCAGCCATTGAAACCCGATCGTTAGTCCCGCGGACGTCAATCGCTCACGAAAATCGAGGAACCGGCCTAGAAATTCGTCGCCTTTCCGGTGACGTTCCGAGTTGCCGGCAAAGCTCCAACGTCGAACACGGATACGGCGACAACTCGCTCGGTTGAGTCGGGTCACCGAGGTGCGGTGGCAGAACCAGGTTGTGATCGAAGGATGGAATGGGCATGGTTACCGGCACTCTCTTGGTTACTACAGTTGCCCGGTGAAGGCTTGGTGCAGCA
>RECD01000112.1 GCA_007694185.1 Planctomycetaceae bacterium | reverse complement strand
GCTCGGCTGGGCAAGCCTGGAGGAGCTGGAAGCCCACATTGAAAAATTGAAAGCAAAGTCCCTCTAGGAGCACTGCGCGCCTACCCAAGCTTCAAAGCCAGGGAGGCTTTCTGCTGCGCGCACGGCACCCGAAACCACGGGAGCCAACGCTGCAAACCGCCACCACAGTGTGGCGTGACCCATGAAAAGCGACCCGGCCTCTCCCGCAGCGATTGCCGTGCCGAACAGTATTGGGGCAGGCCTCTTTGAAGTGGTGATTGGCAATGGTAGCTTTTTGATTTCGCTTCTCGGAAGCAATCAAAAGGGGGCAAATGTCTTTGACACCGATTAGTTTGCGGTCGCCGGGTGAACCGAGGCTGTTCTCGCTTGCCACGGGCGATCAGCATATCGATTCACTTGCCAAAGGCCCCACTCAAAAACGGACCTACGCGTCGGTGTGGGCCACGTCGTCGCCAACCTGCTGGCGAGGAAATCAACAAATGAGAGCGGTCATAGTCCACGGATCGGAGTACCACGCGCGAGGACATTCAGCAAATCTCTAGGAAGTCCACTCATCAATCGAACCTGGTCTAAATCGAGCAACGTATGCGTGATCGTCGCCAACAGGTCATGAATCGTCACGGCGTCGGAGGCAGGTTGGCCACCATCTTTTGTGGATTGACCAATGACTTGTCCTGACTTTAAGCCTCCACCATAGAGCATCAATGGGGCGAGATTGCCCCAGTGGTCGCGACCCCCTTGATTATTAATGACAGGAGAGCGGCCCATCTCGCCGCAGCATACCAACAAAATCTTGTCGCTAAGTCCGCGTGATTCAACATCGTCAATGAACGCGGCAACGGCATGGTCGAAAGGTGCGCCAACATAACCCATCCCCTCGGTCATCGTCGCGTTGTTGACGTCGGCATGCATGTCCCAAACGAAACTCGTGGTAACCGTCACGAATCCACATCCGCGCTCGCACAATCGCCGGGCTAGCAGCAATAGCTTTCCAACCGAATTTCCATGATCTGCATAGTGTTTATGGTTGTTCCATTTCTTATCGATGCGATTAGGATCAAAGTGTTGCTGTGTGTCATAGGCATCGATCACACCCGAGGGCTCTTGCCGCAAGTCAAAAGCATCAGCGATGCGATTGGCTAAGGCGTCGAAAGCGAGTTCCTGCAGGGCGGATGCGTCGGAAATGAGCGAGTTCGCTTCATGCTTGCGTTTCCACCCATCGAGTTCACTTAGTAGCCTTCGCCGGTCGCTTAGTCGGTCGTGCGGCAAATTGAGTTGCATGTCTTGCTGGAGTCCCGAACCTGCGCCGGGAACGAAAGGCGCGAACGCACTGCCAAATTTACCTGGTGATTCGAAATTGCCGAAGTTAGCAATAGCCGGACCGGCTTCATCGTTCACTGCACGTGGGAACAACGCCACGTTGGTGGGTATCGCTGTCTGAGTGCGGAGCGGGCCTGCAACGCGTGAATAAAGAGACCCCAAATTGGCATGCAGCGTTTCTTTGCTCATCACCGGTTTGATATCGTGATTGCCGTCACCTGTTACAAATGATCGGACAATGTTGAAGCGATCGGCACGCCGAGCGAGCTTCTCAAAAGTGCCTCCAAAAGTAACGCCTGGGATGGTTGTCGCGATCTCGCCCGTGGCACTACGAATGCTTGACGGCGCGTCCATTTTTGGGTCAAAAGTTTCGAACTGCGATGGACCGCCATGCATAAAAAGGAATATCACCGACTTGTCTCGCAACGCTGATTTGCTCAAGTTGGCCAATGCCGATTGCCCGAGCATGTTTGCCATCGCAAACCCTCCCAAGCCCATGCCGCCTACGCGAAGAAAATCTCGCCGCGGTCCGCGCGACCCTTGTCGCTTTGGGTTGACAAAGCTGAACATCGTATTTCCTCATATATCCATGCAGATGGTGCAGGCAAGGGTTGCAGGCGTCTTTGATGCCGCTTCGTTTGCGGTCGTCGGGTTAACTGAGGCGGCTCTCGCTTGCCACAGGCGTTCAGCTTAGCCTGTGCATTGGCAGCGTGCTATCGCTCCGGCACGGCGTCTGCTTGCGGTTCGGCTGTCGTTGCCAGGCGATACTCGGCAGAGCAGCTTTTGTACCGCGCGGGCAAGATCGACAGACCGCGCGGGCATCCGCTGGGGTGCGGGCGAAATCACGCGCGGTACAAAAATGTCGCCAAACCGAAACGGTGCGAAAACCTGGCTCGGTTGCGGTCGGTGGATCGCTGGGTGTCGCCCCCCTGGAGGCCTGCGGCGGCGGTCAGGTCGCGGCTACGACATGAAATCAGAGATCGTCGCAGCGGCGAACGCAGCCGCCGGCAATTTTTCAGGTCGCGTTTACGCCGCGGCGCGGTACGACTTCAGGTGCCTGCCAAGCTCGGTGTGGCAGACGATTTTGTGCTTCGCCAAATCCACAACCGGAGGATCCTCCTCGTCCCGCACCTTTTGCAGGTGCTGCCGGCCTGAATGGCCTCGTCGGCGAGTATGCCAGTCCGCACCCACCCGCAGGATGTAATCCAGGTGCTGCTCGCTGACCACGCAAAAAATCGTTCAGCACCTCGTGCTTGAGCGTCTGGATCACCCGCTCGACCTGCGCCTGCAGGTTCGGTGAGGCCGGCACGTTTCGCTTGACCTTGCAGGTTGGCGTCGTGAACACGTCGTGAACACGTCGTCAAACGTCTTCGGGTACTTCTTGTCGTTGTCACGCATCACCAGCCGACATGAAATTGCGAATCTGCGTTAATGACTCGTTTACTCGAATGCGAAAAGGGGCGAATACTTTCAATATCGCGAAACTCTGCCTCGCGGCCTTTCAAAGCGGTGAGGCCTCTTTGGCGGGCGGTCTCTGGACCGAGGGGATTTCAAATCCAGGAGGCTGGCGATCGACTCCACCCAGGTTTCGCCGTCAAACAAATTTTCAAGGGAAACGCCACCGCCGTGGTGACGCGGTTGGTCCGATTCGCAGGCTTCCACTATGGTTCTGTCGGCCTCGACTGGAACGCAGGGTATCTTTCTCCGATCCCGGCGATTTTTTATACTGCTGGTTGTCAATCGCCGCTAAAGCCCGTGGCGGTATCATTTCGCCTGGGCCTGTCTTTTTACCCTTCCAGGGCCGGAATTATTTATGTTCATCTTCGGCTGGAGGGGCCGCGAAACGCTTATGGACAGCGGTCAATTCGACTGCCCCGTTTGCAAGGCTACAACCCAATTCAATCACCTTCGCCAACGGCGCTGGATGACGTTCTTTTTCATCCCCATCATCCCGATCTCCTCGTCCCACGACTTCATCCGCTGCCAAGCTTGCCAGAGCATCATCCCGATCGATGCGTTCCTCGGCGAATCGGCCCCGCGCGCTCGGCTATCGCTTCAGGCCCTTTCCGGCATGATCTGCGGTCTCTTTTCGCTCCTCACCTTCTGCGTCTTCAGCATCTCCATCCCCAATGCGATCTGCGCGATCGCGTTGGGCCACATCGCACTCCGTGACATCAAAAAGAATCGCCCCAGCGTCGATGGGCAGTCGCTGGCGATTGCCGCGCTCGCGTTCGGTTACCCGGCACTCATCCTATCCTCCCTCATCGGTTGGCGCTCCCTTTCCAATCCACAGGGTTTCGCAGGCAACGGCCCAGCGGGTGCTTCGGCCGGGGTGACCGCCGATACTCCCGGCTATGAAGGAACCTTCGGCGTCTCGGATTCCCCCAACGAAGCCTTCAAAAACGCCGAGTACGAAATCGCGAGCAAGCGGGACCAACCCGCAGGCCGCGGCAATAGCGCTCAAGCGATCGTGCTGGCGAACCTCTTTGCCGAGCGGATCAAAGAAGTGAGTGACGAAGTTTTCACCGCCGACCGCAAACCGCTGCTGCAACTTTCCGACGGCGAATACCTGACGTTTTGCGAACTCCATCCCGATCGCGTACTCTTCCTCGTCCATGTCCCGTCGTATCGCAAGTTCACGGGCGACGCGAAAAAGGCGCTCGCCCAGCTCGCTTGGCTCGCCGCCCAAGCGACCGCCGCCGGACAGGTGCAGGGCGAAGCGAAACTTGGCGTCGGGCTCCGCGGCGTCCTCACCTATGGGGACATCCTGCTGGGTACCGCCCCCGCTTCCACCGAAGATACCGTCACCCCGTTCCGCGCGGGCGACAAAAATGAGCTGATCGCGTTCTTCGCTGCCCCAGTTGCCAACAATCCGAACCCGGCTCTCCAAGTCAACGTCGACGCTGATGCCCTTGCACAAAACGACGCTGCCGCCGCCACCCCCGATTCGATCTTTGACCAGCCCGCCCCAGGTAACAACCACCTCGCACCTGGCTTCCCATCGGCCGATCCCTTCGCCCCACAGCCGCCCGCGCCATCGGCCCAACCGTCGCTTGGTGATGTCGCGTCCACCAAGCCGATCGCATCGGCGGCACCAACGCGGAATCGGCCCACGCCGAAGATCGATTTCGTCAATCAGATCTCCGTAGAGCGGGTCGCTTCGATCGAAACGGCATCTTGGGGGACCACCTCGATCGCGCTGAGCCCAGATGGCAGATGGCTCGCCGCCGGCAAGATGGATGATAAGCTCGACCTCTTCGAGGTCGCGTCCGGGAAGCCGATCGGTCAGCCTTACTCGCTCCCGCAATCTGGCCAAGTCACCGCGGTAACATTCAGCGCCGCAGGCGACCACCTGATCGCCGGCGGCTACAGCGGCAAGACGTTCGCATGGCAAGTGGCGCCCGATGGACGCCTCACCAACGAACAAGAATCTTTCCGGTTCGACAGCCCAATCGTCGCCCTCACCACCAGCCCGAAGTTCGCATTCTTCATGGGGGCAAGCCGCAAGGGGACGGTCGCGTGGCAACCCTTCGGGGCCAACAAGGCCCAACCTCGGTTGATGCAGCAATTCCAAAAGGATGTCCATGCCGTTTGGCTGCCCGCTTCCGGCGACGAAGCGATGGCGACGGATGGGTCGCGACTGGTACGTTTTTCCCTACGCGACGGCGAAGTATCCGACTCCGATGACCTGGGAATCAAATCCGCCCGCCTCGCCAGCTTCAGCCGCTCGGGCAAACGCCTCGTCGTCGCCGATTCCAGTACCCTCCACCTCGTCGACTTGACCCATGTCACGAGTCGACGGTCGATCAAACTCCCGCGAGGTGAGATGGCCTACGGTTTGAAATTCCACCCGCAGGAAAATTGGGTCGCCGTCGGGATGCGAGCCAAAGTCGCCCTCTTCGATTTCGATCAAGCGGAACTGATCGCATACGCCGACGCCGAATCGGTCTCCTACCAGAAGAACCTCGACTTCTCTGCTGACGGCAAACTCCTCGTCGCCACCTCGGATAGCGCCAGAGCCTCGATCAAACTCTTTCGCCTCGCCAACGCCACGCCCTAGGGCACCAATCGCCGAATCGCTGCGACAACAGGGATCTTCACGATGCGAGCCGCTCGTCTGGCCGCACGACCCGCTAACGGTTCTTCGCCGATAAAATGACGATGCGATCACGAAGGCGGCGACATACAAGGCCGATCGTTTGCCCCACCTGAAACGGCCCAAGTTGAATCGGACGCGTCTGACGGCAACAAGACCCATCAGCGGAAGTCGACATCGATCGCGCGGTACAGAAATGTCACCACACCGAAACGGCGTGAAATCCGGGCTCGATTGCGACCAGTGGATCGCTGGGTATCGCCACTTGGGAGGCGTGCGACGACGGTCGGGGGCCAGGCACGGTGTTAAGGAACGGTCGCTTTTAATGGTGCGATTTTTCGCACCTCTGGACTGTTCAGCCGTAGCGGAAAATGCAAGATTTCGCCAATCATGGATCGCCCGATCCTAAGGGCCAAAGGCCCGCAGGGGCGACACCTGCCCTGGCGCGGTCCGTGAGCGTCTCGGCAAGGAACCCAGCCCCGCCTGGCTAGGGGGCTGGTGACGGACGCGGCAAACACTCGTTTCCCGCACGATCCTCAGCGGGCGGGAAGTTCGTAGGCGATCGCCTCGACGTCGTTCCGCACCAACAGGAAACGGCCGGCGATCGCGGGGACATTCCAGGTCTTGGACGTCAAGCCGGGGGCGACGAGTCGGGGCTCGAAACGGTCCGTTCGCGCTTCCACGATCGCGATCTCGCCCGATTCGGCTTGGATCAGCAAAAGGTCTTCGACGAGCAACGATTGACCGTGCCCGTAACGAGCCCCGCGTGGTTGAGCCCAGGCCCGCTTGCCTGTCGTCAGGTCGACACATTCGAGCGTCCCGTCCGATAGCCCGAAACCGTGATCCCCCAACACCGATGTGTGAGAGAACTTTGTCTTGAGTACCCCGGGGCGTTTCCAGCGGTCGCGGACACTCCAGCCGTCGGATTCGTCGTGCGTGACTTCAAAGACCGCGCTGCCGGTGCCGTAAGCCTTGCCGACCACGAACGCGGAATCGTCGACCTGGATCGCCGAGGCGCAGTTGGCGCCGCCGTTGCTTTGGCCCGGCCAACGGGTCGTCCACAACGTTTCGCCATCGTCGATCGAATGACCCGATACCGACTTTTCGTTGACGATCACGAGTTGATCTTGACCCGCCAGCGTCATCCGCATCGCCGAGGCGTAACTGATTTGGTCATCGCCCCCGACCCAGCGGATTTGGCCGTCGGCCGCGCTGAGCGCGATCAATCCGCGGCCGCGATATCGCACCCCATCGATTTCCTTCCCTTCTACTAGCGATTCGGGACCACCCAGCGGCAGCACACAGAGCCCTTCTAGGATCAGTGGTGAACCGGAACGTCCCCAAGAGATCTGCCGCTCGGACTCCTGCTGCGTCCAACCGGCGATTTGCAGCAGGTCGACACGCCAAACGGACTCTCCCGTTCGGAGGTCGAAGCAATGAACGATTCCGGTCGCACCTTGGGTGTAAACCCGGCCTTCGTGAATCGTCGGGGTCGAACGCGGCCCGATTCCCCCCAACGGATTTTCGTGCCGGGCGATTTCACGATGAATCCACAACAACTCGCCGTCTCTCAACCGGTAGCAGACCACGCATTCCTCGTCACCGCGCTGTTCCAGCGTCACGCAGCGACCGCCGGCCACGGCGAAGCCGGACCACCCCTCACCGACTTCGATCCGCCACAGCGGTTTCGGCAGCGTCTCGGGGGGGATCGCGAAGTCACGCCGAGCAATCGCGCCGTCACGCTCGGGGCCGAGGAATTGAGGGAAGTCGACGGCTCCGGCAACGGCCAAGTCGTCCTCCTCGACGTAGACAACCGGCTCCGCGCGAAACTCGCGTGGGCCGGCGAAGCGAAACTCGATCTGCGGGATGATCTCTCCCGAAAATCCCCGGATCCGAAACAACACGACCGGCAGCATCAACAGACTGAGGCTGATCGCGGCCGCAACGCCCCGCGACGCCCAGCGGTTCGACGCGACGACCCGCGGGGCCAGCGTGCGGTAGAGCCAGATCAACGAACCGACGAACGCGACACCAATGGCGATCAGCGAAATCGCGTTACGGATCGAGTTGTCATTGATCGCATCGACGAACTGGATACCGATCGCCACCGCTGCCGTGATGGCGAGCAGTGTCAACAGGCTTCGCCAACGGATCGGCGGCAGGGCGGGCGAAGTCATGTGTGGCGATCCGAATCAAAACCTAGGCGGTGGTCGGCTCACGGTGCGCGCGAGACACCCAGACGCTGCAAGCGGCATGTCTCAGGACATAGCGGGTCACGCTTCCCAGAAACAGTTGACTCAAGGCGCTGCGGCCGGTTTCCCCCATCATCACCAAATCGATCCCATGCTCGGCAACGAAGTCGCTGATCGCCTCGCCGATCGAATCTCCCTCCAGCACATGGCTGTGGATATCTCCGACGACAGGTCGCAGCCTTTCGGCGGCCTCGGCGAGCAATTTCTCGCCCTCCTGCTTGGCCGCTTCCACGTCGACCGACACGGCTCGGGAGAACAAGGACGCGTGCGGCAGGACGTGAACCAATTCGACGTTGCAGCGGGGCCCCCAAGAGCTCTGTACGAATTCGTCGATCGCGGCTCTCGCCGGTTCGGACCCGTCGTAGGCGATCGCCACCCGCAACGGGCCGTCCGTTGCGGGCAATTTGTCGGTCCGCACGGCGAGCACGGAACAATCCGCCTGGGTGGCGACAAAATCGCTGGTGCTACCCAACAGCACCCGAGCGATGGCGGAGTGGCCCTGAGCCCCGATCACGATCAGGTCAGCACCGATCTTGCGTGCTTCCTCCGCGATGGTGTGCCCGACGTGACCGTGGCAGATCATGTGATTGGTCACGATCTCTTCGCCCTGGAACAGCGCCGCGATCTGCGCAAAGCCTTCTTTGGCGCGTGCTTCTTCGGTCTGGATGAACTCCGGCAACCAAGCGTAGGCCATGCCACCGGAATCATCCGGCGGCATGTAAATCACCGTCAACACGTGGACTTCCAACGGTCCGGTGTGGGGCAAGTTCGCGAACAACTTGGCCGCTTCCATCGCATTCTGAGAACCGTCGGTCGCGATCAGGGCTTTCATGGGGGCGTTTCTCCAGGTGAATTATCCGGACTCGGAGCGTGGATGGGAAGGATCGACCGCAGGGGGAGGGGTTGACGAGGTGCGGGGAATCAGAACTCGCCCGCCGGTCGTGATTCGGGATTGGGGGAGCTGAGCCACTGCAAGCCTTGAGATTCCTCCTCCTCATGCTGCTCGACGGCGTCGACGAAAAGACTAACCTGCTGAACCGCATCTTGGAATGAGTCGAAATCGGGTTGCGGCGCCGTCAGCTTAGCGATCAGGGCATCCAGGCGGTTGACCAAGTGGTGGTGATCCGCTTCCGCCCGACGGGCATTCGCTTCGGCCTCGACGCAGCCGTAGACCTCTCTCATGTCCGCACCCAACACGTCCTCCCGTTCGAAATGCCGGCTCATTCGCAGACGAAACTCGGTGAGTCGCTCGGTCAGTTCGGCATAGGGAGAATCGGGAAGAACGGCAACTTCACCCAGCCACAACGTGATTTCCCGAATGCTCCTGATCAATTCGGCATGCTCATCCCGCCAGAGTTGAAGCAATCGCTCCAAACGCTGGGGCGCTGGCAAAGATTCTGCGGCGTTCATCGAGCGGCTCCTGACTGTATTGAAATCGGGGGCTCCGATGGCAAAGCCCGCCGACATCCGATTTCGAACCGTTGCGGCAATCCGTCCGAGTCGTTGTCGCCCGCGGGAGGATTCTGCCAAGTCAGCCTGGGCGACATCGCCCGATCGGCTTCGCCTTAGTCTAGGGTTTGCCGCAGACCGGAGGTAGCGACCAATCGGTTTTCGGAATCACCTTTTTCCCTATCGCGCGACCTATCCCGGTTTCCACCCCACGACACGCGTTCCCTCCCCACGACACGCGTTTCCTCCCTACGACCACCGCGCCGGTGAAGCTCACCATCGCCACAGCGCCGTACCCCAGGCCAATCCGGCGCCGAACCCGCACAACAGGACAAGGTCTCCGGGCCGGATCTGACCACCCCGAATCGCTTCGTCCAAAGCCAACGGGATGCTCGCGGCGCTCGTGTTGCCGTACCGGTCGAGGTTGACGAACACCCGTTCGACGGGAACGTGGAGATCGGAAACGGCCGAGTCGATGATCCGCTGGTTGGCCTGGTGCAACAAAATCATGTCGACCTGATCGATGCCCAGACCCGCTTGGGCGAGTACCTCCTGGGTGCTCTCCTCAAAGACCCGTACGGCCCATTTGAAAACCGCTCGGCCATCCATCCGCAAGAACTGGTCACCGGCGGCATGGGCCGCGGGGGTCAACGGCTGACGACTCCCGCCACCCGGAATGCAAAGCATTTCCCCGCCGCAGCCTTCGCTGCCGAGTTGATAGGCGATCATGCCGGCCGGGTTTTCGGGGTCCCCCGCATCGTCCGCTACCAGGATCGCGGCGCCGGCCGCATCCCCGAACAACGGGTAGGTCTTCTTGTCTTCCGGATCGACGGTGCGACTCATCAAGTCGGCACCGACCACCAACGCACAGCGGCTGTTGCCAGCCAGAATGAACTGAGCTGCGGTGATCGAAGCGTACATGAAGCCGGCGCAGGCGGCATTGATATCCATCGCCGGGGCGACCGCTCCGAGCCGACGCTGCAACTCGCAAGCTACGGACGGGGTCGGGAAGTCCGGTGTCATCGTCGCGACGATGATCAGGTCGATCTGATCCGCCGTTACCCCGGCGTCAAGCATGGCAGCCGAAGCGGCCTCGAAGGCCAGGTCGCTCGTCGCCTCGTCCTCTGCCGCCTTGCGTCGCTGCCGAATCCCGGTCCGCCGAACGATCCAATCGCTGTCACAGCCCAACGCTACCAAGTCCTCGTTGGTGACGACTTGCTGCGGAACGTAAGAGCCCGTCCCGATCACCCGCACCCCGATCGCCTTACCGATCGGTCCGCGAGGCTTCTGGCGGGCATCCGGATTGAGTGGCTCTTCCGCAACCATTGAGGCTCTGCTGTCAGTTGACATCGATGTCCAAAATTCACAAAGACGAGATCAAACGCATGGGACGATCGCGAACGATCGATTCGAAACTGCGACCGCGGCGTGGGACCTGGGGCGCCACTCCCGGCTGATTCAGCCTCGTCGGACGCGGGTTTCATCATCGCCGCCGATCGTCGACAATCCGTGGAGACCAACCGTGAGTGAACGGCTCCCGCCGACCGCTGATCGAACGAACCCAAGAATATAGTGCTTCATGACCCGCAGTGGCAGATCGGGGGCAGGCTTTGATCCCACGGGCCGGCGACAGGCTTTCTCCCGGCGAAGCTTGATCGCCGGATGCCTGCTGGGCGGGCTGAGCGGTCTCGTCGCTTGGACCGCAGCCCGTCGCCGCGGTCGGATCGGAGACGAGACCGGTTCAGGCGAATCGGCGGCTTCGGATCACCTGATCGGTGGGGCCTCGATGGCGCCGACCCTTTGGGGGGCACACGCGGAGCTCGCCTGCGACGGCTGTGGCATCGCCTGGCCGATTCACTGGCAACCGAACTTTCGCCCCCGTGGTCCGGTGACCTGCTGGAATTGTGGCGCCGACGTTTCGACGGCGACCGCGGACATCCGCTCGGGCACTCGAGTTCGGCTGCATCCGATCGACCGAGACCGCTTTTTGCCGACCGCTGGTCAACTGGTCGCGATCAAAGTCTCCGAGCAACCGGACGGGCTCGCTGACCAATCGAGCGATCGGCCTGCGGTCGACCGACGGGCATCGGACCATTCCCAACTGACCGTCAAGCGGATCGCGGCCCTCCCCGGCCAGCTACTGAGCCATCGGGACGGTTTGCTGTGCGTCGACGACCGCCCGATCGACGAGTGGTTCGATGACCTTGCCCACACAGATAACCCGCCAACCGCTTGGCCGGTTACCTTCCCGGTGCATGAAGACGCCTATCGCCCCTCAGGCGGGGTGTCCCGCTGGGCCGCGCGAGCGACGGTCGGTCCGACCGATATCTCACCTTCGTCTCCCGCCGCGACGTCAGCCTCGCTCGACACCTCCGCGGATCCTGATCGAATCGAGACCCCGACACCCGATTCGATCCGCGGCATCCCCGGTGGGTTTCAACTGGCGGCCGAGGAACGCCCCTCCGCATGGCTGACCTATCACCACCGGGCGGCCTATGACCGTCTGCGGCCCGACGTGATCCGCGACGACGTGCCGGGAAATGCGACCGAGGTCCGGACGCTGCGCCCGGTCGATCGGTTGCAATTCTCCCTGACCGCCGTTTCGACTGGCCGATTCGAGATCGAGGTGGAGTTCCGCTTGGCAGGCCACAGGCTTGTCGCTCGTCGGGTCGCGGAAGGCGGACCGATCCGATTGGAGTTCGATTCGGCCACCGCCTCGCTCCAGGAAGCGCTGACGGCATCGAGCCAACCGCAACGGGAGCCTCCGATCTCGCTGCGGCTGACCTTCGGAACTGCCGAAATCAGGGATTTGGCGATTCACCGTCGTCTGCGATACCGGATCGAACCGGCCGAGGCGGTGAAGCTCCCATGGCCACTGCGGTTGGGGCCGGAGGAGATCTTCGTGCTCGGTGACAACGTGCCGCTGTCGATCGACAGCCGGCATTTCGGTCCGATCTCCATCGGTCAGCTCGTTGGTCGAATCGAGCTGGCTTGTTAGGATGGCAGCGGCCGAGTGCCTTCCGGCGACCGCCGGCAAGGCCCTGTTTTCAGATCCATTCGCCGAACCCCGAATACCTTTCGCCATGGCCTTTCGCCTGCCCGTCATCGCTCCTCCCGAAATGCCCGCAGGGACTCCGACCAGTGGTTCCGGGCGACTGCCGAAGTGGCTGAAACGCCCTATCCCAGAGCAAAACGCGAACCATTTGACCGCCGAACTGCTGGACGAACTCCGTCTGGAAACGGTTTGCGACAACGCCAAATGCCCGAACCGGATGGAGTGCTACAGCCAATTGACGGCGACGTTCATGATCTTGGGGAACGTCTGCACCCGCCCCTGTGGGTTCTGTGCGGTCCATCGAGGTCGCCCGCCGGAAGGCCCCGAGGCAGACGAACCGGAGCGGGTGGCCGAAGCGGCCGCTCGGTTGGGCTTGAAGCATGTCGTCATCACGAGCGTCACACGGGATGACTTGCCCGATGGGGGGGCTGACCATTTCTACCGGTGCGTGGTCGCGGTTCGTGAGCGTACCGGCGCCACCACCGAAGTCCTGACCCCCGATTTCGTCCATTGCAAGGATGCTTTGGCCCGGGTGATCGAAGCCCAGCCGACGGTTTTCAACCACAACATGGAGACCGTTCCGAGGCTCTATCGCCGGGTCCGCGGCCCCAAGAGCGACTACGCTTGGACGCTCGAGATGATGCTGCGGGTCAAGCGATACGACCCCGCCGTCAAAACCAAAAGCGGCTTGATGTTGGGACTGGGTGAAACCCGCGAAGAGTTGCTGAAGGCCTTGGCCGACCTGCGGGCTCACGACGTCGATTTCTTAACCCTCGGGCAATACCTGCAGCCGGGTGAAAAGTACCTTCCGGTCGTGCGATACGTCCCCCCGGAGGAGTTTGACGAATTGGCCGACGCGGCTCGCGAGCTGGGCTTTGCCAAAGTCGCCAGCGGCCCCTTCGTCCGGAGCAGCTATCACGCTCGTGACATGGCCGAAACGGACCAGGCCGTCATTTGAAATAGCGGTACTGGAAGGGGTAGCTGAGCACGATCCGCTCGATCAGCACCCCCGCTCGGTAGTCGTTTTCCTTGAGCGCGACCAGGCATTCGTCGACGACGCATTGGTCGAACTTGTTCAGCGATCTGCCCAACGCGAATCCCAACAACTTGCGGACCAAATGCTTCGCGAACTCGTCGGATCGCCCCAGCAAAATCGCTTTCAATTCGCCCGGGCCGTCAAATCGATCGCCTGACGGCAGTTCGCCGGTCGCGTCGATCGGCAACCCTTGATCTTCCACTCGCCAGCGCCCGATCGCATCGAAGTTTTCGAGCCCAAAGCCGAGCGGGTCCATGCGGTCATGACACGACGCACATTCGGGGTTTTGTCGGTGGATCTCCAGGCGCTGGCGGATCGTGGTCGCCGTCGGTGCCGAGCTGTCCGGCTCTTCCAGTGGCGGCACGTTCTCAGGGGGCGGGGGGACGCGGGACCCGAGCAATTCCTCGAGCAGCCAGCGGCCTCGCAGCACCGGGCTGGTCCGCCGCGGGTAGGACGCGGCGGTCAACACGCCGGCCATCGTGATCACGCCGCCCCGGTTCGGGTCGGCCAACTCGACCCGTTGCCACGGGGCGTCCGCCGGCAACTCCCAGCCGTAATGCTTGGCTAGCCGCCCGTTGGCATGGGCATGGTCAGCCGCGATCAGGTCGGTCAGCGGTCGGTTTTCGCGAAAAACCGAGGCCACCGTCGCTACCGCCTCATGGCGCATCGCATCCGACAATTCGGCGTCGAAATCGGGAAACAGCTCCGCGTCGGGCCTGACCTCGCCGAAATTCCTCAGCCCCAACCACTGCAAGCCGAAGTTTTCGCCCAGCCCGATGGCTCGAGGGTCAGCGAGCAGCCGACGGACCTCGGCGACCAACCGCTCGTCGTCGTACAAATCGCCCCGGTCGGCCGCGTCCAGCAGCAGCTCATCGGGAATCGAAGACCAGATCAGCAGCGCCAATCGCGTCGCCAATTGATGCGGCGAAAGTCGTTGGACGCCACTTGCTTCGCCTTGCGATTCGACGACGAACAGAAAGTGCGGTGACAGCACAACCGCCTTCATCGGCAGGGCGATCGCGACCTCGTACGGCGTCCCCGGGGCAGCGGCCGTGAACAGCTCGAGCAATCGATCGAGCTCCGCTTCCGCGACCGGACGCCGCCATGCCAACCGGGCAAACCGCGCCAGTGTCTGCCGGGCTGCCGCATTCGCATCCGACGAAACGTCGCCGGTACCGTTGTCTGCGCCATCGCCGCTCGAATCTTGAGGGACCAAAAACCATTCCGGCCGCTGACGAGAATCTGACTCCGTCGGCGCAGCCCTCCATTGATCGATCGCCGCCTCAACGACACGATCGGCAATCGCGAGGTAGGACTCGAGATGAATGGTCGAGGTGTAGAGCGTATCGCCGACGGTGTCGAAGCCCTCGCCGCCACCGCCGTCCGACGGCGGCGTCTCCGATTCCAGCAAGGGCACGCCGAAGAGGTCGTTCATCGCCCGACGGTATTCGACCGCGGTCAATCGCCGGCTCATGACATGCCCCTTGTACCAGGCCTGCGTCTCGTCCGTCGCCAGTTGGCGACACAGATCCTGATTGGGCCGGGAGTCGACCCAACGATGGAACGATGACTTCTGGCGATCGTTCAGGCCGGGACTCCCCTGCGGCGGCATCTCGTTTTGCCTGACCCTGCGGGCGACCCGCTCCCACACGTCTCCCCCTTCCACGGCCGAGTTGCCGTCGGTGTACTTCGCCAGGTCGAACTCGCCATCGGGTTGCTCGCCGCTGTGGCATTCGATGCATTTGTCTCGAATGATCGGCAGCACACGCCGCTCGTAGTCCGCCCCCCACTTGGCGAGGCGTTCCTCAGTCTCATCCGCTCTCAGTCCCGTCGCGAAATTTCCGACCAACAGGCTCGCGAGGCAGCACCCGAACATCAGAGCCCGAAACCGCCCGCCGCCGGCGGCGATTCGCCGCGGGACGGCAAGGCGTTGAACGCGATTCGATTCGGGAACAGGCATCAGGCGAACCGGGGGCATCGGTGATTCTGGAAGGGGGCGTCTTGGGACAAAACCGCTTGACGGGAGTCTACATTTTAGGCGGTCTGACGGTCGGCATCCATGGAGCGGTTGTCCGCGTCCGGTCTGCGTGCGGCGGGCCCACGCGGCGGGCGATTGATCCGGAGGGTCCAGGTCGGTTCGGTTGCATCTCGATCCGCCCGGCGGTAACGTAAGCGACGGTAACACGGCACTCCCGCGGTCTGCTCCTTGGCCAGATCGATGGGCAGGCCGATCGGGCCGCACGCCATGAACTCCGGCCCTGATCGAGCGTCTCCTTTCGAGGTTTTCGAATCGAGTGGTCTCCGGTCACGCAAACTTCCTTCCCCTTTCCCACCATTCTCCGGCCCGAACCCCCATGAGCACCGCTGATCTGATTTCGGAAGCAGTCGCTAAGAAAGCATCCGAGGCCCGTAGTCGGCTCGATGAACACACCGTGAAGACGGTTCAGTGGCATTTTGACGAGCGGACGGGAAGCCCCTTTTGGCTGGCGAAGAAGGCCGAACTGAAGTTCGACCCGCTGACCGAAATCAAGTGCTTCGACGACCTTAAAAAGTTCCCGCTGTTTGAAGACGATTGGCTGCGAGGCGGCCCGATCAGCCGCTGGGTCCCCAAAGGGCATGTCGGCAAGCCGGTCTACGTCTTCGAAACCGGCGGGACCACCGGCACACCTAAAAGCCGAATGGTGATCGAGGACCATTGGAAAGATTACGAGTTGTTCAGCGAGACGTTGCCGGACCAGTATTTTCCCAAGGGTGCGAACTGGCTGATGCTCGGCCCCAGCGGGCCGCGTCGGTTGCGATTGGCGATCGAACACCTCGCACAGTTTCGTGGTGGGATCTGCTTTTGCATCGACCTGGACCCTCGCTGGGTGATCAAGCTGATCAAAAAGGGTTGGATGGAACACCTCGAGGAATACAAGAAGCACTGCATCGATCAGGCGATCACGATCCTGACGTCCGGCCACGACATCAAGTGCATGTTCGCCACCCCGAAGCTGTTGGAAGGCCTCGGCGAGGCGCTTCAGGAACGGGGCACGAGCCTGAAGGAAGTCGGGATCACGGGGATCTTCTCCGGGGGGACTGAGTTCACGCCCCAGTGGACGCGGTTCGCGGTCGAGGAGTTGCTGGACGGTCCCGCAGAAGAGGGCGGTGTCTTCATGACGCCGACTTATGGCAACACCCTGATGGGGCTCGCCTGCGGCAAACCGATCACGGCCGCCGACGGGTACAAGATCAGCTACTATGCCCCCCAGCCTCGCGCGGTGACGGAGGTCGTCTCGTTCGATGACCAAACCCAACTGGTCGGCTACGGCGAAACCGGGCGGGTGAAGCTCTACACGCTGACGGACGAGTTCTTCGTACCCGGCTTTTTGGAGCGGGACGAGGGCGAACGCGAGGCCCCCTACGACACCTTCCCGTGGGACGGTGTCAGCGGCGTGCGACCGTTCCACGAGCTCGCCAGTGCCACGACCGTCGGTGTCTATTGATCCCGCGGCGTAAGCTTTCGACATCCCTTCCCCTCCCTGACCTGCCAGAGTTCCGATGATCACACTCAGCCCGCTCCGCTGGGGCAAGCAGTACGAATCGCTCGATTTCATCGACGTCGTCCATTTCGACACCGGCGCCCCGATCGCCAAGATCGGCACCGTCGGTGGGGGAATCGTTACCCGCGACTTGCGGACGGCCGAGAAAGCCCGCGACGCGTTGTTGGCAGTTCCACCGGCCGAGTTGCTGCGGATGTGCGGTCAAGCGGCAGAGCTGTTTCAGACGGGAACTTTGCCCGTCGGCGACCAGATGCAAACGGTGGACGATTTCATCCACCAGCAATCGGCCAGCACCGGTTTGCCCGAGCACATGTGCCGCAACAACATGCAGAAAAATGCATTCGTTCTGGCAAACATGGAGCAGATCCTGCAATGCCTCACCCGCGGACTCGATTTGTCGATCCTGTCGCGTGGTTATGGGGATGAAGGCCGGGGCGTGACCGTCAGCTTCCAGGCTCAAACGCCGGTGCTGGGGGCTGTCCTGCCGAACAACTCACCCGGAGTCCATACGCTCTGGTTGCCCGCTATTCCGCTGCAAGTCGGCCTGGCGCTCAAGCCCGGGTCACAGGAACCGTGGACCCCTTATCGGATGGTCTCCGCATTCATCGAAGCCGGCGTTCCTTCCGCCGCCTTTTCGCTCTACCCCGGCGGTCACGATGCCGGCGGTGCGTTGATGGCGAAGTGCGAACGGAGCATGATTTTCGGTAGTGCCCAGACCGTCGCCCAGCACGCCGGCAACCCGCGGGTGCAGGCTCACGGCCCCGGTTTCTCGAAGATTTTGATCGGCGACGACGTCGTCGACGATTGGGAATCGTTCCTCGATCTGATGGTCGAGAGCGTCCTGAGCAATTCGGGACGTAGCTGCGTGAATTGTTCGGGGATTTGGGCCAGTCGGCACACCCGCGAGATCGCCGCCGCGATCGCCAAACAGATCGGCCCGGTGGACGTGTTGCCCCCGCAGGACCCGGAAGCCAAATTGGCGGCGTTCACCGTGCCCGCGATGGCGGAGGGGACGTACGCGATGGTCCAGCAGGATTTGGCGGAATCGGGGGTCACCGACATGACCGCCGAGTTCGGCGAGAAGCTGATTCGTCGAGATCACTGCGCCTACTTGCGGCCGATGGTGGTCCACGCCGATTCGGCAGAGCGTGGCGTCGCGATGAAGGAATACATGTTCCCCTTCGTCAGCGTTGTGGAATGTCCCCAAGCCGAGATGCTCCGCCGGATCGGGCCGACCCTCGTCGGTACCGTGTTGACCCGCGACTCGAAGTTCATCGCAGCCGCCGGCCGCTGCACCGAAATTGACCGGTTGAACGTCGGCCCGATCCCGACGAATCGGCTGAACTGGTTGCAGCCGCACGAAGGGAATTTGACGGACTTCCTGTTCCGGGCCCGGGCCTATCAAACGGCAGAATTGCCGGCCCCGCTGGCTGCGGCTCGGTAGGTTCGCACTGTCGAATTGATCTCGCTGGCCCGTTGAACGCCGGGTCCCGGATTGGGGTGCCGGTTCGGTCGCAGAGACTGACCGAACGCGCGGGAGTTTCAAGCTAGAATCGTGCGGTAAAAAAGGTGTCCGGAACCTTTTGCGAGGAACGCGCCCTTCGGGTGCTTTGCGCAAAAGGTTTCGGACATTTTTTTACCGCTCATTGCTTACAATCGACGGCATCCTTCCAGTCGTCGTTTGTAACTCCTCATCTCGGCAGGCCCCGCCATGTCTCAGTTCCCCCATGCATCTCGCGCTCGCGAGAATATCTTCCGATTTGGTCTGACACGGGGCTGGCCCCCGCTGTCCGGCCGATGGCAGATGCCGCTGCTTGTCGTCATCGTCAGCTTGGCGGGAGCGTCGGTGCGGGCCACTGCGCAAGGCAGGTCCGCAGTCGATGGTCACATCGAGTCGGGAACCGAACGCGGCCTTCTGGCCTCCGAGTTCGTCTTTCCTCTGCACGACCGCCACAATCACGCACCGGGGATCGCCGAGTTTGCCAACGGTGATTTGTTGGTCTCTTGGTACCGCGGCTCGGGCGAACGCCAAGCCGATGACGTGATGGTGATGGGCGCCTGGAAACGGGCGGGGGAATCGACTTGGTCGGAACCTTTCGTGATGGCCGACGAACCCGGCTTCCCCGATTGCAACACCTGCCTGCACGTCGACTCCACCAATCGGCTGTGGCTGTTTTGGCCGACGATCATCGCCAACAGTTGGGAATCGTGTTTAACGCGGTACCGTTACTCGGACGACCTCTCATCCGCCGGGGCGCCGACTTGGAACGGCCAGGGCTTGGTGCTGCTCAAGCCGGATGACTTCAGCGAAGCGGCGGAGCGGGTGATCGGCGGGTTGATCGAAGAACAGTTTCCCAAACCGCTGCCGGAGCGGTTGGAACAAGCGCTCGACGCGGCCCGCCAACGACTCGGCGAAAAGCTTTACCAGCGGCTGGGTTGGCAGCCTCGCTGCAAGCCGACGGTGTTACCCAGCGGCCGGATCCTGCTGCCGCTTTACACCGACACGTTCTCGATCTCCATCATGGCGATCAGCGACGATCAGGGCGAAAGCTGGTACGCCAGTCAGCCCTTGCTCGGGTTCGGCAACATTCAACCGGCGGTGCTGCGTCGCGACGACGGGACGCTGGTCGCGTTCATGCGGAATAACGGCCCGACAGGCCGGATGCTCGTCTCGCGATCGGGGGATGAAGGATTGAGTTGGAGCGTCGCGGAACCGAGCGAGATCGCCAATCCGGGTTCGGGGCTGGACGGCGTGCGACTGGCCGATGGCCGCTGGGTGCTGATCGTCAACGACCTCGACCGAGGCCGCAACCGCTTGACCCTGTTGTTGTCCGACGACGAGGGAACGACCTGGAAATGGCGGCGTTCGGTCGAAGACCAACCGACGGGCTCTTACCATTACCCCGCCCTGATTCAGGGCCGGGACGGCAGCTTGCATGTCGTCTACAGCTACTTCGTCGAGGGCGGCAAAACGATGAAATACGTCCGCTTGGACCCGGATTGGATTCGCCAAGCCGACGGAGGCTGAACGACCGGGAGCAAGGCGTTGCCCGCAGCATGACCGCACA
>RECD01000104.1 GCA_007694185.1 Planctomycetaceae bacterium | reverse complement strand
TGACGCGGTGCAAGCGGCAGGCTGCACCCTAGCATTTTGCCGTCCGCCATGCCGACCCGTTCAAGCCCCCTCCCGCGACTATAGGAAGTTCCCGAAAAATGGATGGCACCATCCGAAGGTGGCACGAAAAATGGATGGCACCATCCGCAGGTGGCACCTTCCGCACACTCCTGGGCTTTTACGAACAGGAGGGATAGCTGCTTGGGTCATGAATGGCAGAAAGGGTGGAATTTTAGCACGTCAGGAGAATTGCTTTGGTTTAATCTGGGAAGTCGGCAAACGGCGGTGTCGCTCTGCGCGTTTAGGCTGTGCAGGGCAAGGCTTATTGAAGTGCTTGAGTTGTTTGAATGTCGAGCTTTATTGGCAACGCTAAAAATATGTGTCGCCCGGGCTTTGCGGGTCTATTTTTCTGATTCCGGTGGCTTACGCCACCGGCAAGTATGTGTCGCTCCGGGCTTAGAGTGTAGGCGGTCATGCGCTGGACCGGGATTAGGTTGGCGGCAAGTTTGTGTCGCCCGGGCTAAGAATGCAGGCGGATATGCTTGGCAGCGGAATTGCGCGACCGGCAGGCAAGCGCACAACATAAGTGGTTCTGTATAATGGGGTGAGTCGGCCAACGGCGGTGCCGATTAACGCGTTTAAGTCTTGTGGGATGAGACCTGCTGAAGTGCTTGATTCGTCCGCTTTCCTTGCCACTTCCCTTCGGTCGACCAATCGTGCTGATCGCCGGACGGAATGCGGCGAGCGATCCGGGGGCGGTTTCCCTTTCGTTTTTCATGACTGACGCTGAGCCATTGCACCACGCTGTTTTTGATGCGCGACGCTCCGGCAGCCCGATCGAGGTTTGGGCGGATGTTGGCGGTACTTTTACCGATTGCTTCGTCGTCCAAGGGACGTCGCGGCGGTCGACGAAGTTGCTGAGTAGCGGCCGCGTTCGCTCGGCGATTGTCGAGGTTTTGGACAACCGTGTCGTTGCCGACGGGTCGCTTGACGATGTTGATGATTTTTGGATTGGCGCGACGGTCGAGTTCCTCCGTTGTGGCGAATCTTCGGCAGAAACGGCGCGGGTGATCGGTTTTTGCGGGTCGACGCAGACGTTGCGACTCGATCGCGTTGTTCCCAATTCAGCCAGGCCGGGCGATGTTCTGGAACTCGATGCCGGCTTGGAAGCTCCTGTGCTCGCGGCCCGGCGACTGCTCGCCTGCCCGCTCGGCCAACCGCTACCGCTGCTCGACGTTCGGTTGGGGACGACTCGAGGGACGAACGCGTTGTTGACGCGTCGCGGGGCCGAGGTCGCGTTGGTCACGACACTCGGTTTCGGCGACCTGCTGGAGATCGGTGAGCAGACCCGGCCGGAACTGTTCGAATTGGCGATCCGAAAGCCGGAACCGTTGACCCGGCGGGTGATCGAAGTCGACCAGCGGCTTGATTTTAACGGCAACGTGCTGCGTCCGCTCGACGAAGCGCCAGTGACCGAGGCGTTGCGTGAGGCTCGCGCGGCGGGTGCCACGTCGCTGGCGGTTTGTCTGCTGCATGCTCATGTGAATCCTGAGCACGAGGTTCGGATCGGCGAGCTGGCCGCGCCGCTGGGGTTTGACAACATCAGTCTTTCGAGCCACGTCGCGCCGCTGATCAAACTTGTGGCGCGAGCCGAAACGACGGTGCTGGACGCCTACCTCAGCCCGGTCCTGAAGGGTTATTTGACACGGCTCCGGCGGCAGTTTGATGAAGGACGGAGGGACGCTGCGGCGGAGGCCAATGGTGACACGGGGTTGAATCGCGGCGGGGCTCGTTCGCGATTGCGGCTGATGACCAGCGGCGGAAATCTCGTCGATGCGGAAGCTTTTCGGGGATGTGACAGCATTTTGTCGGGGCCGGCCGGCGGGGTGGTTTCGCTCGGGAAGATCGCCCGGTGCTACGCGGCACCCGCTGCCATCGGGCTCGACATGGGCGGGACCAGCACCGACGTCAGCCGTTTTGAGGGGCAGGTCGTCCGGCAATACGAATCACGCAAGGCGGGCATCCGGGTGCTGACGCCGATGATCGCGATCCATACCGTCGCGGCCGGTGGCGGCTCGATCTGTGACGTCGTCGCCGGCCGGATGATCGTCGGCCCGCAGAGTGCCGGTAGTGTTCCCGGTCCGGCATGCTACGGCCGTGGCGGTCCGTTGACCGTCACCGATCTGAACGTGGTGCTCGGCCGACTGCCCGATGACCGCTTCCCTTTCCGGCTCGACATCGCCGCCGCCCGGAGCCAATTGGCTGCGGTCAACGCGAAGCTCGGGGCCGATGCGTTTGCTGATCTGAATGCAGCCGCCGCCGGCTTTTGGCGGATCGCCGTCACTCACATGGCTGAAGCGGTGCGGACGGTCAGCACTTCGGAAGGGGCCGACCCTCGCGGGATGACGTTGGTCGGGTTCGGAGGTGCCGCCGGAGGGCATCTCTGCGGGATCGCTGATGAGATCGGGATCACTCGGTTGATCGATCACCGTGACGCCAGCCTGTTGAGTGCGCTGGGGATGGGGCTGGCGGATGTCGGGCGTGTCCGCAGTGTCGGCGTTTACCGATTGGCTGACGAACTCGATGAACCGTTCTGGGACACCACGACCGATCGCCTGCGTCAGGAAACGTTGGCGGAGCTGGCGGTCGAGATGGCGCGACCTCCGGGCGATCGACGGGAATCGAAAGTCGGCCGCGGCGAATCGCCGGGACAGGGAAGGCTGGAAAATGATCGACTTGAACAGGACGACCAGGAGCGAGTCGAGCAGGCAGCACAAGTCCGCTTTGAAGTTGACCTGCGTTACCACGGGTCCGAATCGCCGTTGTCGTTGCCGGTCGAGCCTCGTGAAACGATGCAAGGGCGGTTTCATCAGGCTCACCGCGACGCGTTCGGGTACGACCAGCGTCAGCGACGGATCGAGGTGGCGGCGATTCGCTGCGAAGCGATTCTGCCCGCTTCCGCAACGCTCGATCCGCCTGAAAGCTCGAATCCCACGACGGAGCGGAATACGAATCGCGAGGTTCGGGGAACGGCCGAGTCCTCGAACGGAGCTGACCCGTCGCGTTGGCCGGTGCGGGATCGATCCGAAGTCGCCACCGGGACGCGATTGAACGGCCCCTGCATCGTGCTGGATGACAACAGCACGTTGGTGATCGATCCCGGCTGGGTCGCGACCAAGTTGGCTGGTAACAGCTTCGAGTTGCAGCGGACCATCCCGCTGGCACCGGCCGATCGGGACTACGTGAGCGAGCCTGCCAAGGGGTCGGAATCGGCTGAGATGACCGCCGACGCGGTGTCGGTTGAAGTCGTCGCCCGGCGGTTCCAGGGGATCGCGGACGAGATGGGGGAATTGCTGCGGCGGACCGCGGTCAGCGTGAACGTCAAGGAACGGCTCGACTTCAGTTGCGCCGTGTTCGATCGTGACGGCACGCTGCTGGCCAACGCGCCTCATGTTCCCGTGCATCTGGGAGCGATGGGACACACCGTCCGTCAATTGATGTCGGACTTTCCGCAAATGTCACCCGGCGACGCTTACCTTTCCAACGACCCCTACGCCGGCGGGTCGCACCTGCCGGACGTGACGTTGGTGACGCCGGTGTTTTGCGAGCCATGCAGTGATCGCGGCGAGACGGCGGGTGCGATTCGGGGTCTGACGGGTGCGACTGCTTCGCGCCCCGATTACTACGTCGCCAACCGGGCGCATCATGCCGAGATCGGTGGCAAGTCGCCCGGTTCGATGCCGCCGGACGCGACGAGTCTGGCGGAGGAAGGTGTGTTGATCCGTTCCTTTGCCCTGTCGCGTGCCGGTGTCGATCATGAAGCGGAGCTGCGGCGGTTGTTGACGTCGGGCGAGTTCCCATCGAGGTCGCCGGAGCTGAATTTGGCTGACATCGCGGCCCAGCGGGCGGCGGGCGTAGCGGGGGCCAAGCGGATCGTGGAGATGGTCGCGAGGATGGGACGCAACATCGTTGCGGCCGCTTCTGCCAGGATGCTCGACCAAGCCGATCAGGCGGTCGGACGTTGGATCGCCAAGCTCGGGACGACCCCGCGGCGTTTTACCGACACGCTCGACGACGGCACGCCGATCACCGTGCGGCTCGTTCCCCACGACGGGCGACTGACGATCGATTTCACCGGCACTTCACCCGTTCACCCGCTCTGTTTCAACGCCCCTTTGGCGGTCCCGACCGCCGCGACGCTGTATGTGCTCCGTTGCCTGATCGGCGGCAACCTGCCGATGAATGGCGGCATCACCTCGAGGATCGATCTCGTCCTCCCCAGCGGATTGCTGAACCCGCCTCGTGGGGCCACCCTGCGGGAATGCCCGGCGGTCGTCGCGGGAAATGTCGAAACGAGCATGCGGTTGGTCGACGTGTTGTTGGGGGCACTCGGAGTCGCCGCCGCCAGCCAGGGGACGATGAACAACGTGCTGATCGGCGACGCGACCTTCGGTTATTACGAAACCATCGGCGGCGGTTCCGGGGCGACGCCGACGGCGGCGGGTGCCGACGGGGTGCATTGCCACATGACCAACACGCGGATCACCGACCCGGAGGTTTACGAATCTCGCTACCCGGTACGGTTGTGGAGGTTCTCGATCCGCCGTGGCAGTGGCGGCCGAGGGACCTTTTGCGGCGGCGATGGGTTGGTCCGGGAAATCGAGTTCCTGCGGCCGCTGACCCTTTCGCTGCTGACCAATCGCCGCGGCGAGCAGCGGCCGTGGGGCTGCCAAGGCGGCGAACCGGGGGCTGCCGGCCGGAATTTACTGGTCCATCCCGACGGAACGAACGAGGAATTGCCCGCTTGGGTCACTCAAGCGGTCCAGCCCGGCGATCGACTGAGGATCGAAACACCGGGTGGCGGCGGCTGGGGTGGCGGCTGTTGGGGCGAACAGCCGGAGGGTATTTGAAACAAGGGAAACGGCAGCTTCCGTCTCTTTTGTTCGCGATAAATCCTCGGAAAACGCGTCTTTGCGGCCCCAAAACGCGGCGGTAGGTCACCTGCTTTGCCCGCCCTGACGCCGCCGAAATTTCTCCAACTTTCTCGAAAATCGCTTCTGGCTTTGACCAAACGTGTCATACCCCGTCGCGATACTTCTTTCAGTCAAACGGCTGCCGCCTTCAGTCGCAAATTGAGACCGAAGTCGGAAACCAAGACTGGGTGGACGAGTCGCTGGTGCGACTCGTCGTCCCTTGGGATCGGTCGGATGAGTTTTTTCGGAAAGTTTCACGCGTTATTTCAAACGTGAAACGACAAAATCGTCGCCTCGTGCCTGCGATTTTCCAGACAAAGACTCAGTCGATCGAACGGACGGCACGCTGAATGCACTCATTTTAACGGGTGGGTTTTGCTGGCGTCTGACCACCAAACCGAAATCCGCTATCTGAATTGCAGGGAGCTTGCAGCATGTTGGTATTAAGTCGCAAAGTGGGCGAGCGTTTGAACATCGGTGACGACATCGTGTTGGTAATCAGCAAGATTGCTGGCAACCGGGTGACGCTCGCGATCGAAGCCCCGGCGGACGTACGGGTCGTGCGTGGCGAGTTGCCACCGAAACCGCGGGTGACGGAGTCGCCGGGCGAACTGATGACGGTGTCGCTGTCGAACAAAGGGAAGGCTGCCATCGTCGGCTGAACGGACCGCCAAGCTGAGCGGGTCGAACCGGCGGGTCAAGAAGCTGTGCAGGCGATTTCCCGCTGACGTTGCGGCTTTAGCGTTCCGACTTCAGGAAGGCGATCAGGTCGGCGAGTTCCTGGAGGCTGAGTTGTTGGTCCAAGCCGGCGGGCATGATCGAGATCGCCGCCGGTTGAAACGATTCGATCTCGTCCCGTTCGATCCGCGTCCGCTGGTCGATGCCGGTGATCAACGTGACCGCAGTAGCGTCTTCGTCGGCGATCACGCCGCTGATCGCCCGACCGTCGTCGGTGACGATCAGGTACGACTCGTAGCTCCGCACGAAGCTGGCACTCGGATAAACGATCGCTTCCAACAAATCCTCGACCGTTCGGATGCGGTTGATTCGAGTCAAATCCGGGCCGATTTTACCGCCATAGTAGCCGACCGAATGGCAGGCGCTGCAGGCCGCTTTGCTGCTGCGAAAAACCTGGAAACCACGCAACGCGTCACCGGCGGGTAGTTCATCCTGAATCCGCCGCAGGGTTTGCCGTTGTGCCTCGACTCGATCCCCGCCGTGTCGGCGGATCAACGTCGCCGCCAGCCCCCGGATCGGGTCGGGGTGTTCCGCAAAATGTTCTTCCAAAACTCGGTCGGGGAGCGATTCGAGCGCCGGTGCCGATTCGAGCGACGTCAACAATTCGTGGTTGACCGATTCCTGATGAAACGGACGCAGCATCGTCAGCACGCCACTGGTTTCCATCGGCCCCAAACCGGCGAGCGATCCGGCCAAACGTACCGCTTCGGGTTCCGTCAGCTTCCGCCGCGAAAGCGCCGCCAACGCCCGTTGACGATGAGCTGGCGGAGCGTCTTCGCCGAGCGATTCGACCAGCCTCACGAACGAATCACGTTTTGCGTCCTCATCGCCTGGCCAGACAAACCCCGGTGGGACGGCGGTCGCCAAGATCAACCACAACTCTTGATCCGCTTCGCTCCGCCGTAACGCGCCAGCCAAGGCGGCGGATAAGGGAGCCGGCGCCGATTCCTTCCACCGAACCGCTGACAAGATCCTGGCCCACCGCGTCAACTCGTCACGATCGGTTGCCGCATCATTAAGCCGAGCGGAAACCCCGTCGACCCACGCCGCAGGCAGCGCCGTCGGGGGACGATCGACGAGCGCGGCGAGAATCTGGTCACGCGCTTCGGCCGGACCGTCCGCCAAAATTCCGCCGACCGCCACAGCCAAGCTGTCTCGCAGCACCAACCCTTGCAGCGTCGCTTGCCAGCGTGCGGTTTCCGATTCGGGGACAGCGACGCGAAGCAGTTCCGGCAACCGCTTCGCGACCAGTTCGCCCCACTCCGCTCGCCTCGCCAAGATCTCGCCAGCCAACTCACGCTGGCGAGAATCGCCGGTTCGGAAAATTTCCAGCACCCGCTCCGCCTCCAAACCCGGGTCCCCGATCTGGTCGAGCACCCGCAAGGCAGCCAAACGTCCATCGGCCGAGCCATTCGCGAGCGCCTCGTGCAAGGCCGGGGCAGCCGGTTGGCCCAATTCGATCAGCGCGAACAACAGGGCATGTTCCAACGCCCGGTCGTCGCTCGTCCCGTCGACGTGAGCCAGCAGATCGCCGGCGACCGAGGGGTCGCCGAGGCGACCGAGCGCTTCAGCAGCAAAACGGCGTTGACGCGGCCGGGAATCGTCGAGCGATTCGACCAATCGTCCGGCCGCCGCACGATGCCGGTGGGTACCGAGTCCCTGGGTCGCGATCAACCGCACCGTCGGGTCAGCCGAATCGAGCGTGGCGACGAGAGCGTCGAGCAACGGGCTTTGCGCCGCCTCGTCAGCTCGGCCGATCATGTCAATCAAGCACCAAGCGGCGTGAACTCGCAAGCGAACCGCCGCGGCATCGCTGGGATTCGAAGCATCCGCGACGCTGGAACCGCTTCCCGCTGCAGCGCCCTGCAAACGCGGGCCGCTGGCCAAGCGAGCGACCACGGCTTCCGCGCCGTCGGGGTGATCGAGCAATCGCGCTCGAGCAAGCCGGCGAACCATCGGCCGGGGATCTCCCAACCGGTCGACCAAGCTTTTCGCGTCCGCCGCTGCCCAATCGATCGCCGCGATTTCGCGTATCGCCTGAGCCCGCCCCGAACCTGCGGCGGAGCCATCTGCGGAACCGACCGCCGTCGCGATTTCGGGTGTGGTCGCAGGGTCGGGAACGAGCCGATAGAGCCCGCCATTTGCCTGACTCTGGTCGATGTGCGACGTCGGGCAACAGAGCGTGTACCAACCGCCGGTGTCGACCACCAACAGGCTGCCGTCGATATCTTCCAGCACGTCGGTGGGGTGAAAGTCGGGGCGTTCGGCGACCAGCAGATCGGAGTCGATTGTGGTCAGCCCCGCGCCGGATTCGACCAATTGATGGCGGCTGACCCGTTGCAGGTTGAATTGGGCCACCAGCAGCTCACCGAGCGACCCGTCGTCGGTCATCGCGCCGTCTCGGAACATCAAACCGGCCGGCGCCGCGGGCCCCAAATGCGTCATCACCGGCATCAGCGGTCCGGTCCGCAGATGTCCATCGAGCACGCCATGGTCCTTGCCATAAACGCCACCGATTTGGGCATGAACGAGCGCGTCACGGCGCCCGTCCGCCGGATGCTGGATGAAGGTGCAAGTAAAAAAGCGTTCGCCGCACAGGCTCATCGCGAACTCGACCGGGTTGTCCATCCCGCCTGTCATCACCGATTCGACCACCCCGGTCCGCGGGTGTTGCCGCAGGATGTGGGACGCCCGCGTCGACCAAGTCGAGCCGTCTTCCCGCGCGTACGTCTGTTCCGCGAACGCACCTTTGCACCAGTGAACCCAGCCGTCGCGGCCGAGAAACGGCCCGTGCAAGTCGTTCGCACATCCGGTCAACGTCTTGCCGTCGAACCAGACGCTCGCTTCGTCCGAGACGCCGTCGCCGTTGGTATCGCGGTACCGCCAGATCTCCGGCGGCGTTCCTGCCAACACGCCGTCTTCGGTCCACATCACCCCTTGAGGCAACATCAGCCGCTCTGCAAAGACCGTCCGCCGGTCAAACCGTCCGTCGCCCGAGGTGTCTTCCAACACGACCAACCGATGCGGTCGCTCTTCGACTTGCTGTTTCGTCGGCGCGTTGCTGCCGGAAGACTCGACGACCCACAAGCGACCGTCCGGCGACAGGTCGGCGTGGATCGGGTAGCGGGTCAAACCGGGTTCGGTCGCCGTTTGCAATTTCCAACCTGGCGCGACACGAAATCGCATGCCGTCGAGTTCGACCGAATCCATCGTCTCGTCGGCATCCGGCGTTTCACCCTGCGTATCATCCGCTCGGCCAGGCCCGGCCAAACCGATGCCGATCAGCCCGACCAACACGAATCCCCAATGACGCTTCATCTGTCCCTTCCGAAATGAACGGCTACAACTGCGGCACGACACATCTTAACCGCGCCCTCAGGCCGATGGGAACGAACACGGACGCGAAACGCCGGCCGCGAACGAGCCATGCGGGCGTTGCAACGATCGTTCCTCGTCCCGAAGGGATTGCAGCCATCAGGCTCGGGGCGCTAATCGCACCCTTGGTTTAGGCGAACAAGTGAAAGACCAACCCGGCTGGCATCGGCCGTTCCGTGGGGGGACGGGGCCGAAGTTTTCGTGGCGGGGGGCCTCTAGGGAAAGCTATTGGCTGTAGTTAAACTGTTGTTGGCGGAATCGGGGCCGACACCCTAGCCCCGGAATCGTCCCTGCTGGTGACCTGCCCTCGTTTTTCTCCTGCCACATCGGTTGGCATTCTCCTGTCCCCTCCAAGGGGCAAACTGTTCTCGCTTCTCACCCTGTGGAGCTTCTTTGTGAACATCCCGATGATCCGTCTGATTGCTTTGTTTGCTGCCGGTTGGTTCGGCGCGTTGGGTGCGACTTCATCGGCTCGTGCCGAGGAGCCGACTGCCCAGTGGATTTGGTTGGGTGGCGGCGAAAATTCTCGCCAGGTCGCGTTTCGTCAGGCGTTTGAAGTCTCCGGCGAAGTCGAGGAGGCTCGATTGGCGGCGACTTGCGACGACGGCTTCACGCTCTATCTCAACGGCGAACGGGTGCTGGCGGGGACGACATGGCAGCGGCTGGAAACGGCTGACGTCGCTGGCAAGTTGAAACCGGGAACGAATGTGTTCGCGGTCGACGCGAACGACACGGGTGGGGCGGCGGCGTTTTTGTTGCGGCTGGACATCGTCGACTCGGCCGGCAAACGGACTTCGATCGTCAGCGACGCGTCCTGGAAAAGTAAGAGCCTTGCCGGTGACGGCTTGCCCGATGGTTGGAAGCGGCCCGGTTGGGATGACAGCAAGTGGGCTGATTCAAAAGTCTTGGGCGCGGTTGGTGGCGGCAACTTGCCGTGGACCGGCAGCGTCGACGCGTCGACTTTGGCGGTCGCCGTCGGCCGTCCGCCTGAACCGATTGACGAGCGGGCTCGGCCGGCCGAAAACGTCACGGTTCGCGAGGGCTTTCGCGTAGAAAAGCTGTTCGACGTTCCCGGCCAGATGGGTTCGTGGGTTTCGCTCACCACCGATGACCGTGGGCGGTTGATCGCCAGCGACCAGGGCGGGGCGGGGTTGTTCTTGATCGAACCGGCCGACGTCGCGGACCCCGAAGCGATCACGCGGGTGACCAAGTTGCCGGTTCCGTTGTCTTCGGCTCAGGGGCTGCTGTGGGCACACGATTCGCTTTACGTCGTCGTCAACGGCTCGCAATCGGGGCTGCACCGCGCGTTCGACACCGACGGCGACGGGTTGGTCGACTCGTCGGAATACCTGATGCCGCTGCGGGGTGGCGGTGAACATGGGCCGCACGCGGTGATCTTGGCGCCGGACGGCGAGTCGTTGTTCGTCGACGCCGGCAACCACACCAAAGTGCCTGAGGATCTCGCTGGCAGCCGGATCCCGACCAATTGGGACGAGGACCATGTTTTGCCACGTCGCTGGGACGCTAACGGGCATGCCGCGGGCATTTTGGCCCCGGGTGGCTGGATTTGCCGCGTCGATCCTCAGGGTGGAAATCGCGAGATATTCAGCATCGGCTATCGCAACCAATACGACATCGCGCTCAACGCCGACGGCGAGTTGTTCACCTACGACGCTGACATGGAATGGGACCTCGGTTCGCCTTGGTACCGGCCGACGCGGGTCAATCATGCGACCAGCGGCAGCGAGTTCGGTTGGCGGAGCGGCACGGGCAAGTGGCCGGATTACTATGAGGATTCGTTGCCTGCGGTCGTCGACATCGGTCCCGGATCGCCGGTCGGGATCACGTTCGGCTACGGCAGCCGATATCCCGGCAAGTACCAAAAGGCGCTCTACCTGCTCGATTGGACCTACAGCACGATCTATGCCTGTCACTTGACGCCGGACGGGGCGAGCTACAGTGGCGAGATCGAGGACTTCGTATTCGGTCAGCCGTTGCAGGTGACGGACGCGGTCATCGGTCACGATGGTTCGCTCTACTTCACCGTCGGCGGCCGAGGCACGAAGTCGGCGTTGTACCGGGTGGTCTACGACGGCGAGGAATCGACCGAGCCGGTTGACGCACGCGACCCGAGGAACCAGGAATTGCGAGAACTGCGTCGTCGGATGGAGGAGTTCCATCGTCCGGGCGAAGCGGACTTGGACGAGATCTGGGGGCAGCTCGGGCAAGCCGATCGGTTCATCCGTTACGCGGCGCGGATCGCGTTGGAACACCGTCCGGTGGACACGTGGCGGATGCGGGCGATCGCGGAAACGCAACCGAGGGCCGCGTTGACGGCGCTGATGGCACTCGCCCGCCAAGGGTCGGAATCCGACCGGGCGGCGGTGATCGAGGCGCTCGGCCGGATCGACCCCAAGCGACTCGACGAACAGGGCCGGGTCACTTGGTTGCGCAACCATCAGCTCGCGCTGATCCGTTTGGGCGAACGGAGCGACGCAGAACGGGCGACGTTGGTCGAGCGGTTGGAACCGCTGTTTCCCGGAACAGAGGAAGCCTTCAACGCGGAATTGATCCAACTGCTGGTCCGCTTGGAATCGCCTGCCGGATTGGCTCGCGGCATCGAGATGATGGAGCGGTTGGCCGCGGAGGCCGAACCGGTCCCGGCTTGGGGTGAAATCGCCAAGCGGCATGCGGGTTATGGCGGCACGGTCCGGGCGATGATGGACAACATGCCGCCGGTCCGATCGATCCACTACGCCTTCACGATGCGAAATCAGAAAGAAGGCTGGAACGAGGATCTGCGGCGGCGCTACTTGAGCTTCTTCAGCCAAGCGGCGATGCACCCGGGCGGTGCGAGTTTCCCTGGGTTTTTGCGTCAGATGCGTGATGACGCGATCGCCAACGTGCCGATCGGTGAGCAGCCGTTGTACGACGATATCCTCACCGTGCCGTTGGGGGGCAAGCCGTTCGAGGCGACCCCGCCGCAGGGTCCGGGCCAGGTCTGGACCACGGCCTCGGCGATCGAGTCGCTGGGCAGCGAAATCCGGCAGGCGAATTTCGATCAGGGACGCAACCTGTATCATGCGACGCAGTGCGCGAAGTGCCACCGATTCTCGGGAGAAGGGGGAGCGATCGGGCCGGACTTGTCGACCGCCGGGAGAAAGTTCTCGCTCGTTGACCTGATGGACTCGATCATCGAACCGAGCAAGGTGATCTCGGATCAGTACGGTTCGCACCAGATCTTGACGAGCGACGGGACGACGCTGGTCGGTCGGGTTGTCGAGGTCGGTGACCAATTTCACGTCTACACCGCCGACATCAATCTGCCGCCCCAGGTGATCGACGCGGACGATATCGAACAGATGGTCGTTTCGCCGATTTCGCAGATGCCTGCCGGTACGATCGATACGCTCAACCCGGAGGAATTGAAGCACTTGATCGCTTACATTCTTTCCGGCGGTGATCGCCGGGCAGCTTATTTCAAGTAGCCGATTTCAAGTAGCCGGCCGGGGGGCGATGTTTGTCGTCACCCGTCCCTGTTCGTCCGCCGCTTTTTCAGAACAATGGGGCGTTGCCGATCGATCGGCAACGCCCTCACATCTCGATTGGAAAACCGACTCATGAAACGCAGCATCTACGACCGCAAGGTATCCGACATCATGACCCGTGACGTGGTCACCCTGTCTGCCGGCGGGACGGTTCACGAAGTCCTGAGCCTGATGGGCGAGAACCGCGTGTCGGCGATCCCGATCATCGCCCTCGACGGCCGTTGTGTCGGGATCATCTCGACCACCGACTTGGTCGACATGACTCGGGACGTCGACGATGACCTCTACCAGCTCGACCTGGTCGATTCGGCATCGCGGCGGTTTCTGATCGACCGTTTGGCTCACAGCCTCGGCAACGAATCGATCGACAGCTACATGTCCGAAGCGCTCGTCACGGTGTCGCCCGAATCGACGCTCGCCACCGCCACCAAGCGGATCCTCAAGGCCGGTGTTCACCACCTGCCGGTGCTCGACGAGCACGAGCGGTTGGTCGGCATCATCAGCTCGATCGACATCCTCGCCGAGTTCGCCGACGCGGCACCCGAATGAGGTAGCGCGGGATCGCCGGCGGCACGCTCGCCGGCTGCTGATCAGGCCGTGCGTTCCTGCCAACGGTAAGCGGCTTGCGAGTTCCGCCAAAAATACTTCTCGGCCGCTTGGTCTCCTTTGCCGACGAAGTAATCGCGGACGATTCCGAAGACGACGTCGTAGGGTGCGCCCCGATCGGACACCGGCCAGTTGCTACCGAAGATCAGTCGATCCTCGCCGAAGCGATCCCAGAGCGGATCGAGGATCGGCAGGTAGTACGCCACTTCGCGGGGGGCTTCGCCCGGTTCACACCGAACCTGCTCGACCAAGGCCGAGACCTTCATGAAGACGTTCGGTCGGCGGGCGACGGCGGTGATCTGATCGAGCCACTGCGGATTCAGCGAACTCGGGTCGCCGCTGGCCCCGAGATGATTCACGACGATCCTCAGGGCCGGCACGGCGTCGGCGAGTTTGCTGACCGATGGCAAGGCGTCGGCGGGGCCGTTCAGATCGAGTTCCAGATCGAGGTCGGCCAATTGCTTGGCGGCCGCGATGAGCAGGTCGGCGTCGCGATCGATCGGGACCAAGTCGGACCGCCAACGGATTCCGCGAAAGATCGGGTTCTTCGCGAACCGGTTCAAGTGCTCCGAAAAACCTTCCTGGCGGGGATCGAGGTTGCCGACCAAGCCGACGATCGAACGGTCTTCGGCCGCCAGATCGAGCACCCATTGGTTGTCTTCCACCCACGGGCTGGCTTCGACCACGATCGTCGAATCGATCCCGAGCGGCTCGGCCAAGGCTTGCCAATCCGCCGGCATCACCTTGCGATACAGCGGCGTGTCGCGGGGTGGCCAAGGCACGCCCTGCGGTCGGGTCGGGTCGTAGAAGTGGGTGTGCGTGTCGACGACACGGGTCGGCGTGGCGACCGGCTGCGCGGCGTCAGGCTGAGCGGCCGCGCGGGCCAGGTCTCGAGGCAACAACGACGTGGTGCAGACGGCTGCGGCGGCGGCACCGGCCGACCGGAGCAGACTTCGGCGATCGATTCGGGTGTTCGGCATGACAAGACTCGAGTTGGGGGAAAGGAGAAGTGCAAGTCGCAGCGACCAAAACGACGTGGACGCGAAAGACGCGGGGGTGCGAACGGGGTGTCAGCCGATCGAATTCGTCAGCCTTCGACGATTTGCCGAGTCGTATGGTAACGTGTTTCTTGATGCGGTTAGAATGCGGCCGGCTTGGATGCTCAGCTTGTTGTCAACCAATCGCCCCGCGAGCCGACAACACGCGAGCGTTCAGCAGCAACGTCCGGGACGACGGGAATGGCAAAGGATCGATAGGTTGATCGGTCAAGGTAAGCCGTTCGAGTCATCGCAAACGCGTATTCATCAAACAGGGAAGGTGCCGCAATGGATCAGGGAACGTCGGCCGACGGTGTGAATCCGGAACTCCCATGGTACTGGAAACTCTTTGGGATCCTGTTGGCCCTGCCCATCGTTTTGGTCTTGCGCACCCTGTCCCTCTGCCTGTGGCCCATCAACGCTTTCACCCGCTTCATGAGCGAGCGTCGCAGCATGCGACGCCAGGGTCGTTATCTGCCGATGTCGAAGATCCGTGCCTGGATGATCGAGCAGCCGGGAACGTTGATTGTCGACCACCCGACACTCGATCCTGACTTTGCCTACGCGTGGTGGACTCCGGATGACGTGCTCGCCGAAAGCCCACTCGCTCGAGGAGCCGCAGCAGCTTTCCGACAACCGGAGAAGCCGATGATTCGGCCTCAGTGGGAGGCTTGGTGTTGGGGAAAGTACACCCACAAGGAGAAGGGCAGTGCCTACTTGCTGGCGTCCATCCAGGGCGAGTCGGTCGTCAATCAATTGCAACAGCGGTTTCCCGATGTGCCCGTTCTGCGTACCTGGTCCGGACTGATGGAAGTCATCGAGGAATCGGCCCCCGGAATGGCGGACACGCTGATGAAGGAAAGGCGTTCCACAACCCGTTCGAGGGACGGAGGGAGAAGGGTGTCGAGTGCGAACCCTCGCCCGCGAGGCACCGCCCGTCCGAAGAAAGCCCGCTCGGGAACGCGGAATCAATAGTTCCAGTTACCTCCGTGAACTTTATCCCCGCAAACTTTTCGCGTCCGCGGACGGGCTGCTGATAGGTGCGGTCAACGCCCCCAACTCGTTTCGGCTTCCAACCCGCACGCCGAATCCGATCGTGGCAAGGATCGCCAGCGGCGGAACCGCGGGGGCTCGCATCCTCAGGTTGCTCCAGTAGATCGCGTGGACGGCGACAAGCGAAATCAGCAGCGCTAGCGTTGCGAAGTACTTCGGTGCGATCCACTCACGACCGATCCGCCAAATCCCGATCAGAACCGCGACGCTGACCGCGGCGTAAAAGCTCGTCACGGCGGCGATGCCCCAACCAGGGAAAAGGCCGGCGTCGTCCGGTGTCTCCGCCGGCCGCTGCGGCATCGGACCGAGCAACCGGTTCAAACGCCACAGGCAAGCTCGAAAAAATCCTGCCGGGTCGCGACCGATCGACCATTTGGCCGTTTCGTAGGCCAAGCGGTCCTGTCCGACTTCGTCCGTCGCCGACGGACGCCGCTCCTCCCACGCCGGGTTGATGCCAGAAATCGATTCGGGCGAGGCCCAAAAGGACTCACTGCGGGGATCCGCCAACGCTCGCTGCTCCCACTTTCGAAAAAAATCGTCCGCGTCCCAAGCGACCCCGAACCGACCGTGGCGAACGTAGTCGTAAAACGGCGGGTTGTTGCCGAGCAACAGCGTGTACCCGCCGTGTGTGGTCGCCCAAATCGGTTGACCAAACCGGAGTTGATTCCGCAACGTCCAGCCGCCGACGATCATCGCCACGACCGCTGAAACGACTACCATCGCCCCCAGCGGACGTCGTGCGGGGCCACGCCCCAGACTGGCAATCAGCCCCCGACGCCCCACCGAACTGGCCACGGGTGAGACCGCCGAAAAAGGTTCGTCCGGATGCGTGGCTCGGCGGCAACGACGCAGGATCGCCCAACCGCCGAGGTAACCGATTAACAGGGCGGTCCAAACGAAGAACGTCGGCCGACAAAGGTGAGCCAAACCGAGCAACAGACCGAGCCCGCCGGCAGTTCGGATGATCATCCGCCAATTGCTGTCAGCCTTTGCGAGCTTGCTAGTTGGCTCTGGCGCGCTGTCTGATTCCGTCGTGCTGTCTGATTCCGTCGTGATGGCGCGATCACGCGGGCTTGCCAATCCGTCTGTGCCTGCCAACTCCGCTGGACAATCCTTCGACCCGCCTGCCAATCGCTCGACCAACTCCGCCCAAATCAACAACACCGCCGCAGCGAACGCGGTGGCGAACGTTTCTGTCATCACCCGAGTCGACGATTGGAGCAAAATCGGGTCGATCGCGACCAACAAGCCTGCCAACCAAGGGCCCGGACTCGCCGAATGAGCCGCGTGGAGCGATGGCGAAGCGGCGGAGCCGCGATCGGCAAATGGTTGATCAGCCGATAGCCACCGACTGGCGATCAAGTAAGTGGCGGCGACCGTCAGCACCCCGAGGACCAAGTGCAACAGCGCGATCGCCACCCGGAGGAGCCGTTCGCTTTTGTGGCCGGTCGCCTCTTCGAAATCGGCCCCGAGCGTTATCATCGCGTATCGGGTGCCGGCGATCACCGCCGGATAGAGTGGCGGTCGAAAGGCGGTCGGGACAACTTCCCCCGTTTCCGAAGTGATCCCCAGCGTCCCGGTTGCGGCTAACGTTGTAGCGATCCGCAGGTAAGCGTCGGGGTCGTCCCGCAGCCCCTCGCCGCCGACCAACAGCACCCCACCGCGGACGATCGTGGCGACCAACAGCAAGCTGATCAGCGACGTCGGTATCCGCTCGAAGAAACGGCTCTGCGTTCGAATCATGACCAAGTCATTCCCGCGGTAGCCGCTCGATCTCGAAAATGTCGCCACCCGCATCCCCATCGCCGACGACTCGAATCGCTTTCCAAACGCGGCTGGCGGGCTGGATGATCGCGCGGCGTCGAGAGCTGGCGGTGACCGGGCTCATCATTCTAGCGTTGGCCTGGCCGGCGTCTTCCCGGCTCGAAATGGACCGAACGATCGACCAGATGTTCGCGTCCGACGACCCCACGCTGCTGGCGTATGAGGAGTTGCGAGAATCGTTCGGCGGCAACGCCGTCGTGATGCTGGTCTACCGCGACGAACGGCTGTTCACGCCCGAGGGGTTGCAGCGAGCGACCGAGATTTCCGATCGGGTAAAGCTCGTCCCCGGAGTCCGCGGGACCCTTTCGGTCGCCGAATTGAACGGCATCTTGGGACTCATCCGGCCCCCGGGTTTGTTCAGACGTTCCTCGGACGACACGCCGCCGCTGCTCCGTCGCCGCGACCCGATCGCCCGGGCCTTCGACCAACTTTTCGCTGGCTACACCCACTCCGAAAACCGGCGTCTCGGATCGGTCGTGGCGCTTTTGGACGTCGCGGATGAGGAGCGCGGTTTCGCCGATGCGGTGCGAGGCTTGTCCGAGGTCGTCCGGGAGCTTCCGGAGGGGGCGACCGACGCGGTCTTGGTCGGCGAACCGGTGCTGCTGGAACAGGGTTTCGACCTGATTCAACGCGACGGCCGACGGCTGGCCTGGCTGACCGTCGCGTTACTTTCCCCCTGCGTGCTGGTGCTGATCCGTTCGATCCGTTTCGTCATCCTCCAGGCACTCGTGATCCTCTGGGCGGTGACCATGACCCGCGCCATCCTGCATTGGCTCGATTTCGAATTATCGTTGGTTTCGTCCATCTTGACCGCGATCGTGACGGTGATCACGGTCACGGCTGTGATCCACTTGGGCAGCAGCCAACGGGTGCTACGGAAGCGGGGGTACGAGGCAAAACCTGCGGCGGCGAGGTCGCTGGCGTGGCTGATCCCGCCGATCTTTTGGGCCTGCATTACGGACGCCGCGGGCTTTCTGTCGCTGACCGTTTCGGGGGTCACTCCGGTCCGCGAATTCGGTTGGATGATGGCGATCGCCTCGCTCGCCGTCTTTGTCGCGATGAGCCTGTTCGCGCCACTGCTGCTCACCGGCGGATCGTCGCGGTTCGCGCGGCTCGAATCCTGGGCGCAGTCGATCGACCCCAAACTCCTGGCCCGTCGCGGGCGTCAAGTTCGCAAAGGGTCGCTGCGAATCGCCAGTTTCCTCGTGCGGCATCGCTTGGCCACGATCGCCGTCGCCGCCTGCCTCAGCGGGTTGACGATGCTGGGCGTCAGCCGACTGGAGATCGAATCGAGCTTCCTGAGGAACTTTCACGAAGACAGCGACTTGGTCGCGGCTTACCAAATGGTGGAAAGCGAATTGAGCGGCGCGGGCGTTTGGGACGTCGTGCTGGACGCACCTGAAAATTTGACTACCGGATACATGAACCAAGTCCGCGGGCTGCAACAGGAACTGCGCGACATCGACGTTGATGGCGAACGGTTGACGAAGGTGCTGAGCCTCGCCGACGCTGACGAGATCGCTGCCGGAGTGCCGCTCTTTCGATTCGTGTCCCCCGCCATCCGACTGGCCGGAATCCGCACGGCGATCCCCGAATTTTCCGACGCGCTACTCGTCCCCGCTGAGCCGCCTGATCCAACCGCCGAAACGGAACCTCCTACCGCCAACAACGCAGCCGACGCGGTTGCCGGTGGAGCTGCTGACGTGAACGTTGGTGCCGATGCGGTAGCTGCGAGGGATGGGCGAAAACTGCGAATCATGCTCCGCAGCCGCGAGCACCTGCCGACCGAGACTAAGATCGCGTTGATCGGCGAAGTCGAACGGGTGGTGGCGGCATGGACCGAGTCGCCCGAGTGGGGTGCCGCGTTCCCAGACGACGATCCGCCACGGGCCGCCGGCAGGGTGACCGGCTACTACGTGCTGTTGGCCCGAGTCGTTTCGCAACTGATCAGCGACCAGTGGCGGTGCTTGGCCGTTTCGGCGGCGCTCGTCTGGTTGCTGCTTTGCGTCGCGACCCGCTCGCCCCGATTGGCACTCGTCGCCCTGATCCCCAACGTCCTGCCGGTCCTGGGGGTGTTGGCCGCCTTGGGCCTCAGCGGCACGCGGATGAACATGGGGGCGGCGATGATCGCAGCCGTTTCGATCGGACTCTCGATCGATGGCTCGGTTCATTTCATGGCGAACTATCGCCGCAAGCTCTCGCGGGGCCGCACTCCCTATCATGCGGTGCTCTTCGCACAAAAGCAGATCGGCTTGCCGCTGCTGATGGCGACCTTGGCGCTCGTCATCGGCTTCAGCGTGTTAGCGATCAGCGAATTCATCCCGACCGCCACCTTCGGTGTGTTGACCGCCGCCGCGCTGGTCGCCGGGACGTTGACCAACCTAACGCTCCTCCCCGCCCTCTTGGGAATCGGCATCACCCGCCCCAAGCCTACCAACTGACCCAGCCCCCACTCCCAAAAGGTGCCACCCACTTTCTGCTCGCCCTTTCCGAAAGGTGCCACCCACTTTTCGCCCTTTCCGAAACGCCCTTTCCGAAAGGTGCCACCCACTTTTCGTTTGCGTTCCCCAGAGAGTTCTGCTCTAATTCGACAATCGAAACCCCTTTCTGGAGGTGTCCCATGGGCAGGCCCGCTCGGTCCGATCAGTTCATCCCCGACGAAATCGCTGTCGT